>JACNLN010000203.1 GCA_014381485.1 Fidelibacterota bacterium | reverse complement strand
ACGTTAAATTAACAGAGAAATATCGGTTATATTTAGGAAAGCATAAACGACGTAATAGAGATAACTATAGTTAAAAAATGATTCCGTTTCACTCCATCATTTTACTCCAAAACACTTTTAAATCTTGTAGGAGTACAATGATGAATCCCGAAGTATCGGGAGGAATCATTGTTAGACGTTAAATTGCAGATGGAATTCGGTTGTATTTTGCAAAACACATCTTTATAAAGGAATAACTATAGTTAAAAAATGATTCCGTTTCACTCCATCATTTTACTCCAAAACACTTAAGGATAATGAAGTACAAACGATATTTACATAATCCACCGCATATTTTTGTAGATGATACATACTATTTTTTAACAGCAGCTACTTATAAAAAAAGAAGGCATTTTGATACAACAGAAAAAAGGGACTTCCTCGAAAAGTGTATCATTAGAATATTTCATAAATACGGTTGGGAATTAACTGAATATGTGATTTTTGATAATCATTATCATATAAAAGGTAAAAGTAAAAACGGTAAAGAGATGCCGCTTATATTTAGAGATATCCATCGGGATACCAGCAACTATCTGAAAAGAAAAGGGGTAAAAATGGGATTGAAAATCTGGTGGAATTATTGGGACATATTAATCCACAATCTAGATCAATATGAATTTTACACTTACTATATTTGGTTAAATCCTGTAAAGCACGGTTATGTTTATGATTCAGCACAATGGAAATGGATGAAGCTTGAAAATGTAGAAGAAATGGGAGAGGATAGATCAAAGGAGATATTGGGGAATAAAGAACTTATAAATAAGATTTATGATGATTTTTAAGAGACCACCTGAGATATTGAGTTACTCTTTCCGCTTAATTAAAGAGTAGGTGTCACGTAGGAGTACAATCCGTCAGGGGCCGGACGGGTTCCGTCAGGGGCCGGACACAGTGATGGAACAGCCCGCCCCGACTCGTCGGGGAAGTGTAATCATTGTGAAACGTTAAATTAACAGAGAAATATCGGTTATATTTAGGAAAGCATAAACGACGTAAAAGAAAAATCTTTGCGGAAGCTTGGAACTTCCGCAAAGTTAGAGAAGAAGTATTATGAAGATAAACATCTCCATGTGGGGACAGGCACTTAAAATAATCCCCAGAATTTCGAAAGAGGAATGGCAAAAGCTTGATATCATCTCCCGATGGCTCATCAGTACGCGAGCAGCTGTCCTGATTATGACATTCATCTCCGCAATTATTGCAGGACTTTATGCTGGTCTGGATGGTCAGCTTCATCTTGGACTCTGGAGTTGCTCACCATCGGTCTTATCATGGCTCATGCTACAAATAACCTTATGAATGATTATGTAGATCATGTAAAAGGAGTAGACAAAGATAACTACACCCGGGCAGAATATGGTCCTCAAACGCTTGAGCATGGACTTTTAACAAAAAGGGAAATGTGGAAATATATGATCGTAACTGGTATCCTTGCGCTGGTGCCTGGAATTTATCTGACGTGGCTGCATGGCGAAACAGCGCTGATCCTGCTTGGGCTCGGTGCCTTTTTCGTTTTGTTCTACACGTGGCCTTTAAAATATCTCGGACTGGGTGAAATCTCTGTCATGATCGTCTGGGGACCTCTCATGATTGGCGGCGGATACTTCGTCATTACAGGAAATTGGAGTTGGAATGTGTTTATTGCCAGCCTTCCTTATGCAATCAGCGTTACTACCGTCCTCTTCGGAAAACATATTGACAAAATTGTGGATGACAGGAAAAAACATATTTTTACGCTACCAGTCCTTCTTGGAGAAAAGAAAGCAAGGTTCACAGCCATCTCATTAATGCTTCTTCAATATGTGCTTATTGTCTATCTTGTTGTTATCCGATTTTTATCTCCCATTTTATTGATTGTCTTTCTGGCTCTTCCAAGATTTAAAACTGTTCTAAAGACATTTAAATCTCCAAAACCACATGAACCTCCTCCAGAATATCCGGGTAACTGGCCGCTCTGGTTCGTTTCTTTTGCATTCTGGCATAATAGAAGATTCGGATCCTTATTTGTTTTAGGACTTATAGTAACCCTCATTATTCAGAAAATCTTAGGAATGCTATAAAACCCCATATTTCCAATGACTGACTATTTGATCAAACGAATTCTCCAAACTGTACCTGTAATACTGGGGGTCATTACTTTCACATTCATTTTAATGTACATCGTTCCGGGCGACCCAGTGATGTCTATGGTTGGAGAACGTTATGACGAAGCCACCATCCAGCAGCTCCGGGAAGAGCTTAATTTAGACGATCCGGTATGGATTCAATATTTTCGCTATCTTGGGAATCTTGTACAAGGTGATATGGGAAGATCGTTTGTTACTTTCCGTCCTGTAATGGATGACTTGGCGGCAAAATTTCCTTATACGCTCATGCTGGCTATGTCCGCCATGTTGGTCTCCATCACCATTGGATTAATAGTTGGCGTGATATCTTCGTTAAAGCCCCATTCCCTGCTGGACAAAGGAAGTATGTTTTTTGCACTGGCCGGCATCTCCGCTCCCGTTTTCTGGGTGGGGCTCATTCTTGTACTAGTTGTCGGCGTGAATCTGAAATGGCTGCCACCTACAGGTTATGGTGGAATTCAATATCTTATCCTCCCCGCCATCACACTGGGAACAAGGTCTGCTGCCTTTCTGGCTCGAGTCACAAGGGCTTCCATGCTCGATGAGTTACAGCAGGATTACATCCGAACAGCACGGGCGAAGGGAGTGCCAAAATGGAAGATCGTTCTGAAACATGCTTTTCCGAACACACTTATTCCAGTTATTACCATTATCGGCGTCGATTTTGGAAGCTACCTCTCTGGTGCTGTACTTACGGAATCCATCTTCGGCTGGCCCGGTATAGGAAGATTTGCTCTTGATGCTATTTTGAAACGGGATTTTCCTGTTATTCAGGGAACGGTATTGTTCACCGCCATGATGTTCATTCTGGCAAATTTAATTGTCGACTTGCTCTACGGTGTGGTAAATCCAAAAGTGAGACTGGAAAGAAAAGTTGGATAACAGACATAAAGGAATCTGGCGGGAATCATGGCGCCGCCTGAAAAAAGACAGAGGTGCCATGTTTGGTCTGATATTAGCAAGCCTTCTCGTTTTTGTTGGTTTGTTTGCTCCCTGGCTTGCTCCCATGGATCCTTATCTACAGGTACTGGAATATCAGAAGAAACCAACAGGGTTTGAAGGAAATATTCTGATTTTTAAAAAAGGTGAGCTTATGGTGAGTCCTATTATTGCCATTCAAACCTTTGAGGTTGTTGGCGACAGCATTCATTATGTGGATTTAATGGGGCGAAAGTACACAGACAGCGTACATGAACTTGCTGGCGAGACTAAATCCGACTGGCACAAAGCCCCCCGCTTCTGGCTTGGTACTGATAATTTTGGGAGGGATGTACTATCAAGAATATTCTATGGTGCGAGGATATCTCTGGAAGTGGGATTCATCGCCAGCACGATATCACTAATTTTTGGGGTATTACTGGGTGCCCTATCTGGATATTATGGTGGCTGGGTGGATACCATCGTGATGCGGTTTACTGACATTATGTTTGGCTTTCCGGCACTTCTTTTTCTGATTGGAATTACCGCTGCTTTTGAGCCGAGCCTGACAGTAGTATTTTTCGCTATTGGATTTGTCAGCTGGCCCTCTATGGCAAGGGTAGTGCGAGGACAGGTTTTGAGTGTGAAGGAGCAGGAATATATCCAGGCGGCAAAAGTATTAAGATTGCCTGACAGATCAATTATCCTCTACCACATTCTCCCAAATGCCATTGCTCCAATTATTGTGGCATATACGATGGGAATTGCTGGAGCCATCATGGCGGAAGCGAGCCTCTCATTTCTCGGGCTTGGCGCCCAGCCTCCAACGCCCTCTTGGGGAGCGATGATAAATTATGGGAAGGATTTTCTCCGGGTGACACCAGGAATGAGCCTTTATCCCGGGCTGGCTATTGCTCTCACTGTTCTGGGATTTAATCTGCTGGGCGATGGATTGAGGGATGCGCTGGATCCAAAGATGATTAATAGATAAGTTTCAGAAATAATTTTTAAATTTTCTATTAATTCGAAAGGAAGTATATGCAACAAACCGTATTAGGGCGTACAAACAGAAAAGTGTCCGCCATCAGTC
>JACNLN010000216.1 GCA_014381485.1 Fidelibacterota bacterium | reverse complement strand
CCCCCAGTTTTTGTTTTAAAAATTGAAATTTTATGTGGAACTTCCCCGGTAGTTTTCGAAGGGAAAATGAATTGACTTTACTTTGGTCAAGCGGTAACTTCCCCGCCCGAAAAAGGGAATAGAAGATGTTAGAAAAGGTTAATCCCCAAATAGATTTTATCGCTCTCGAGCACGAAATCCTCGATTTCTGGGAGAAGAATAATACCTTTCAGAAGAGAGTGGAGAAAAACAGAGGAAATCCTAGATGGTCATTCCTCGATGGTCCCATTACTGCCAATAATCCTATGGGAGTTCATCATGCGTGGGGACGCACCTATAAGGACATCTTTCAGCGATATCACGCGATGAAGGGGTATGATCTTCGATATCAGAACGGCTTTGATTGTCAGGGTCTATGGATAGAAGTTGAGGTGGAGAGGGAACTCGGGTTTAAGTCGAAGACCGATATTGAAGACTATGGTGTCGAAAATTTTGTGAATGCCTGCAAAAACCGTGTTCGGAAGTATTCTAAGATTCAAACGGAACAGTCCATTCGGCTCGGCTACTGGATGGATTGGGACAATTCCTATTTTACGATGTCCGACGAAAATAATTACACTATCTGGCACTTTCTGAAGAAATGTCATGAGCGCGGATGGATTTACAAGGGTAAGGATGTCATGCCGTGGTGCATTGACTGTGGTGCTGCCCTCAGTGAACACGAAATCGCTACAGAGGGGTATGTTGAAAGGACTCACACTTCCGTCTATCTGAAGTTCCCTTTGAAAGATGCTGAAGGAGAGTCCTTATTGGTCTGGACGACAACTCCCTGGACTCTCACATCAAATGTCGCAGCTGCGGTTCATCCCGATATGGATTACATCAAGGTGAAGCAGGGAGATGATATCCTGTACCTTGTAGAAAGCCGTGCAGATGTGCTCAATGAAAAAGGGAATTACGAGATTATTGAAAAAGTAAAAGGGTCGGTACTCGTAGGAAAGACGTATGAGGGACCCTTTGATGGATTTGATGCACAAAAGTCTGTAGAGCACACTGTCATTGAGTGGGATGAAGTGAATGATGTAGAAGGAACAGGGATTGTTCATATTGCGCCGGGATGTGGTCATGAAGATTTACTTTTAAGCAAGGAGCACGACCTTGCTGTTATTGCTCCTCTGGACCAGTTTGGGACATATCTGAAGGGGTTTGGATTTTTAACAGGGAAAAATGTCCGGGACGTATCTGATGACATCATCGCAGATCTGAAACAAAGGAATATTTTATACAAACGGCAGCCCTATACCCATCGGTATCCTATCTGCTGGCGGCATAAGACTGATTTGGTCTTTCGGTTGGTGGATGAGTGGTTTATCTCAATGGATGAGCTCCGCTATGATATTATGGATGTGACGAAAAAGATTCGTTGGTTACCAGAATGGGGCGAAGACCGTGAATTAGACTGGCTGAAAAATATGCACGATTGGATGATTTCCAAGAAGCGATACTGGGGTCTGGCATTACCTATATATGAGTGTGAAAAATGCGGAAAGGTTGAGGTAATTGGCAGTAAGGAGGAGCTGAAAGAAAGAGCAGTGGAAGGATGGGACGAATTGGAGGGGAATTCACCACATCGTCCCTGGATTGATGCAGTGAAGATTCAGTGTGAAGAGTGCGGAGCTGTAGTCCCTCGAATTTCTGATGTGGGGAATCCCTGGCTGGATGCTGGCATTGTCCCATTTTCGACGATGCACTACCGAACGAATCCCGACTACTGGGAAAAGTGGTTTCCTCCTGATTTTATCACAGAGTGTTTTCTCGGGCAATTTCGGAATTGGTTCTACTCCTTGCTGGCAATGAGCACCGTTTTGGAGAATAAACCCCCATTTAAAACCGTGCTGGGTCATGCAATGGTGAAGGATGAGAAGGGTGAGGATATGCACAAGAGTGCAGGGAATGCCATCTGGTTTGATGATGCGGCTGAAGATATTGGCGTTGATGTGATGAGGTGGATGTTTACTGTTCAGAATCCTGAGCACAATCTGTTGTTTGGATACGGACCAGCAAAGGAAGTCAGAAAAAAATTGATTACACTCTGGAATGTCTACTCCTTTTTTGTTACCTATGCCAGTCTGGATAAATTTGATCCGAATACCTGCAAGGTAAATGAAAATGATTATACTGAGCTTGATCGGTGGATCAGGTCAAAAATGAACCAGCTGATCATAACAGCATCGGAGAATTACGAAGAATATCGAGTTGATAGATTAATGCGCCTGGTGGACAGGTTTCTGGATGACCTCTCAAATTGGTACGTCCGGAGGAACCGTCGGCGTTTCTGGAAAAGTGAGAATGACAGTGATAAAAATGCCGCTTACATGACACTCTACAACGTTCTTGTTGATCTTGTGAAAATCCTGTCGCCAATTCTCCCCTTTGTGACGGAAAAAATTTATCAGAACCTCGTTGTGAATCTTAATCCATCAGCTCTGGAAAGTGTCCATCTGTTGGATTATCCAATTCGGACACCAGAGGAGGTTGATGACACCATCATTCGTGAGGTTGATGCGGTGGTTAAAATTGTGGAACTTGGTCGGTACGCAAGGAACAAAGCCAATCTCAAAATTCGCCAGCCGCTTGCAAAACTTCAGTATCATGTTGAAAATGAATTTTTAGTAGATGCCATTAACCGGAACATTGATCAGATCAAGGAAGAGTTGAATGTAAAGAAAGTTGAACAGGTAGATTCCGATAGTACTCTGATCATGTATGAATTAGAACCCAATTATTCTCTATTGGGTCAGCGGTTTGGAAAAGAGCTTCAGAACGTAAAAGAGGCGATTTCCAGTACTTCGTATGAAGAAATTGAAGAAAGCTTGCGTAGTGGCGCTCCAATGACCCTCACCAGCAAAGGAGCGAGTTTTGATCTGACAAAAGATGAGATTATCGTAAAAATATCCTCCAGGGAAGGAAAATCTGCTGTAAAGGGAGAAGGAGTGACAGTTGCTGTTGATACTCAATTGACCGATGAATTGATTCAGGAGGGTATTGTCAGGGATATCGTCCGAAAGGTACAGAATATGAGGAAGGAGGCTGGATTAAATGTTGAAGATCGAATTCGTGTAAACTGTGTGTTAGAAGATGTAGCGAAAACAGCGATGTTGAAATTTAAGGATTATTTTTGCAACGAAGTACTGGCTATGGAACTGAACCTGGATTCCGATAAGGGTGATTTTACTCAGGAAATTTCATTAGGAGGGAAAAAGGTTAGTTTTGGAATTTCAAAATTTTAGTTAAATTTAGATATACTTGAGGAAAATATGGCACAAAAGAAACTGTCGAAAAAAAAGTTAGCAGAGTTTGAGAAGATCATTCTGAAAATGCAAAATCGGGCTCTTGTAGAAATGGGATATATCAAGGAAAGCTCGTTAAATAATTCTTCAAGTCTTGATGTAACAACAAGAGACTCCACTTACGCCTACCATATGGCAGATGTAGGGACCGATTCTCATGAACGTGAGAAGGCTTTTTTCTGGTTTACTCGGGAAGGGAAATTTATTCGCTATCTTGAGGAAGCTTTAGAACGTGTCAGAGATGGAACCTATGGTTTTTGTAAAGGGTGTGGAACATCTATACCAGAAGAGCGCCTGAAGGAAGTTCCTCATACCCAACTCTGTGTATCCTGTAAGAACCAGCAAGACAGCTGATTGAATGACCACTGGCTCTATAGGTGGTGTATTGATTTGCACCTCCACTGTGGTGATAATAGATCGAATCAGTAAGATTATCACAAGAACATACCTGGAGGTGGGTGAATCTATTTCCGTCATTGGTAATTTTTTCTGTCTTACTCACGTACAAAACTCTGGGATCGCCTTTGGTATTAACTTTAAAGGGGGTCCTGTACTTTTTACCATCTTTGCCATCATCGCCGTAATCGGGATTGCTATTTATATCTGGAAGGTCAGGGGAGAACATATGTTAAAAAATATTTCACTTGCATTGATTTTGGGCGGTGCCATCGGTAATCTTTTAGACAGGTTTCTTTTTGGAAAGGTAACTGATTTTTTACATTTCAGTATTGGCAGATACCAGTGGCCTGTTTTTAACGTAGCAGATTCCGCAGTTACAGTAGGAATGATTCTATTTCTTTATTATTCATTTTTTAAAGTTGAACATATTAATTCTGATACTTGAGGGGAATGACCTCTTTAACCTGAATAATTCATCAGAAACA
>JACNLN010000061.1 GCA_014381485.1 Fidelibacterota bacterium | reverse complement strand
GGTGGGTTTATCTATGTTTCGGATGATTACCAGAATATTTATAAATATGAGTTAATTACGTGGTATTCCTATGGCCTTGACACAATAAGAGTAAAACAAATTAGGAAATACCCACCTTATCTTTATGTATGTGGAGGACAGGATGGTTTATGGCGCAGAAATATTGAGGTTGATACCACCGGCTGGGAATATTTGGGGATGTCAGTAGCTGATGTGAACGCAGGGGGGAACGGTGTTTTTGATGTAATTATTAATGAGTACAATCCAATAGAAATTTTAGTAGCCTATGATCCTTATTCAGGAGATGACCCCAGCGTGTACAAGTCTATTAATGACGGTCAGATATGGTTTCCTTCCAGCGAAGGTATGGATTATTATATTGAGGAATATGAATATCATGGCTATTACCATATATGGAAATTTCAAAAAAACAGTGGGGGATTATTTGCTGTGGGTGAAAGATTGTTTGTATCTGATGATTTTGGTGATTCATGGCAAGATGTGACACCGGAAAGTTGGATTTGGGCTATCATGATCAATGATTTTGTAACTCATTCGACAAATGATTCTATCATGTGGTTTGGTGGTGAAACATCATTTTTTGGACCTCTTCTAGTGAAATCTCAAGACGCTGGTATAAGTTTTCAATGGGTTGGTTTACAAGTTCCTATAGATAACACTGTTTATTCTATTGCATTACATCCAACAAGTGTGGATACATTATATGTTGCATTGGCTACGTATGGCTGGCTAATTAAAGCAACCGATGGTGGCAAAGCATGGATAAATGATAATAATCCAATTGAACCGATCTTTATACATCCTTACGTGGGTTATTGTTTTACATCCATCGTAATTGACAGTAATAACCCCTCATGTGTTTATGTCGCCGGGGGACCTTACATCTTTGAATGCTATGATAGTGTAGAATCATGGAGTTATGTGGAATTGGAATGGCCATTATCGTCGTATGTTTGTGAAATGTTCTTTGATGGTGAAAGCCGAAAACTGTACGTTGGAACATTGTCAGGAGTTTTCATTTATCAACGATAATAAAAGTGGGAGATTCAAAATGAATAAAACAGTTCAATTGATTTCTTTTTTTATTGCACTGGTAATTACATCACAATTGGTTGCTAACACATTTTTACTTGGCGATAGGGTATATAAAGATGAGGGAGGTAAATGGTATAATTATTATCTTGGTCAAAAATGTGATGAGATTGTTCCAGAAAGAATGATTATTAGAAAGAAAAATCAAAGCACACCAACAGATGATGATTTCTATGCCTTAAATCTTTCTGGGATCAGCGTTGAACCGAATGCATTGTTGGGGAATTATTATATTATTGAAATTGATCCAGATAAGGATCCTTTTACTATTGCATTAGTTTTATACCAGAGCGAAGTATTCGAATATATTGAATTTGATGCGATTGTAAAATACTTTATGACACCAAATGATGAATATTTCCATTACCAGTGGTCGCTTAAAGATGATAAAATACAAGCAGAAAAGGCTTGGGACATTACTACAGGGAATCCATCTATCATTGTCTCTAATATTGATTCTGGTACTGATTATCTTCACGAAGATTTAGATGCAAATATCTGGGTGAATCTAGGTGAAGATGATGGTGATGGAATCCCTGAGTTTTTTCCAATTTCTGAGGGTGGCGATGAAGGAGATTTAGATGGTGATGGTGATCCTGACGATGATGGAAATGGCTTTATAGATGATATTATTGGTTGGAATTTTCAGGAAGATAATAATGATCCAAATGGTAATATTTCTCAAAATGGTTTTCATGGTACTAACACAGCCGGAATAATTGCAGCGGAAACAAACAATGATTTTATTGGAATTGCTGGAGTTGCTGGTGGTTGGAATAACGAGATGGGGATTAAAATGATGATTGTAAAAATTAATAGTAACCTACTTATGAGTTCTTCTGCTGAATGTATTATATATGCTGTTGAAAATGGAGCTGATATTATAAACATAAGTTGGGGGTGGTATTTTCATTATGATTGGTACGAAGTTTTTGTAGACAGTGTTGTATCTAATTATAACTGTGTTCTTTCAGCTGCAAGCGGTAACAGAGGCGGCTATAGTTCCAATAATACTGATGTAGCATATCCTGCTGGATATGAAGTTGTTATTGCTGTTGGTGCATCAGATGAAAACGATGAACGGTGGACTACACAGTCTTCTGAGGGTAGTTCCTATGGGTCTAATTTATCCATAGTTGCTCCAGGGAGAAAAGATTCAATTTATACAACTGAACTTTCACTAACTCACAACGAATATACAGACAGTTTTGGTCGTACATCTGCTGCAGCTCCACATGTTACTGGCATTGCTGCTTTGGTTCTTTCAGTTCACCAAAATTTACCGGCATTAGAAGTAAAGAAATTAATTGAGTTAACAGCAGACAAGGTTGCCGGTATGGAGGGCCAAGATTTTCATATTGAATATGGATACGGTAGAGTCAATGCCTATAAGGCTGTTAAAATGGCACAGTACATGGCAGAGAATAATATTCTAAAAATACAATCAGGTGAGGTTTTTGGAGAAATTATTGAAAACACATTATTAGCTGGAAATGTATTTGTCATTGATGATATTGAAGTTTATTCTGGTATTGAACTTCATGTTTATACCGGCTCGAAGCTTATTTTTTCTATTAATACAGGTATCATTTCACAGGGCAATTTTGTTGCTACAGGTTTAGACGTTGACAGTATAATATTTACTTCAGGTAATACAAGTCCATTGCCTGGTGACTGGGCTGGTATTACTGTTAATTCTGGCAATTTGGAGCTGAGTCATTGTGAGCTTTCCTATGCTGAGTCAGGGGTTAAATTCACTAATGATGGCAGTGGTTTAATTCAAAATTCAAATCTCAATAACTGTCAGAAAGGGATTCAGTTGTTTTACGCGACTGACTCAAGTATCAATATTATTAACAATGATATTTTTAACAATAGTTATGGCATCTGGTTATATGATTCTTATGTTAGGATTGATAGTACTCAAATTACAGAAAATAATATCGGCATTATTTTATATCTGTCACAGGGTTATGAGATTATTAACAGCCAGATTACAAATAATTATTCTTTTGGACTCTATTCGTTATACAGTTCTGGGGGTGTTATTAATAACAATGAGATTAACAATAACGGTCTGCCGTTGCCTAATTTACCGGCAGCGGGTATTCTACTCTATGCCAGTTCTCCAGTCTTTAATGAAAACTACATTGAAGGAAACAACTACCATGGTCTGTTTACCATGCACAGCAGTTTTCCGATAATGAACGATAGTTGTGATGCGAATAATCTTATAAAAAATAATGGCAATGATCAGTGGGGTATCAACACGGAGTTGATGATCTATGATGATTCGGTGCCATATTTAGATAAAGGTCATAATGATATCTATGATATATCTGGTGGTTATTTAATTTACCATGCAAGTCATCTACCTCTTCAATATCCTATATATGTTACTAACAATTATTGGGCTGATGAAGACCCTTCGCTTTATGATCGTTTTTACCCAGCTGGTATTTATGAGTATCATCCTTATGATACGGTATCAAATACAGAGGCGGATTCGGGGCGCGCTGGCAGTCAATTGGTATTTGCTCAGGGTCTTGAACAGGAAAGGGTCAAGGATTGGGTAAGTGCAATTCAGACTTATTATGATTTGATTTATGAATATCCTATGAGTGCCGAAGCGCTGGGAGCAATTGTTCGCTTGTATGTCTGTTATCAGAAATATGATAGTGATTTTCAGGCATTGCGGTTATATTATGATGATTTAAGTATAGCTCATACCAATGAACCACTGGGTAGGGTAGCAAGTCAGTATTCCATGTTATCTGCTATAGCTGAAAAGGATTACCAGACTGCCATTAATTGGTGTGAGGCTATATTGTCTGATCCACCAAGTTCTCAGGATTCCTTATATGCAGTAATTGATATTGGTCAGATTTATCTTAAATCCATGTATGATAATGATACTGGTTTAAGCCGTCAAATACCGATAGGATCAATGTCCGAATATAGACCTGTCAATTTTGCTGATTACGAGAGGAAAATGTACTCAGCTATTAGTGAGTTGATGAATTTAGAAACCGAAATTCCGAAGACACAAATTCCTGATAACTATGCGCTTCATCAGAATTATCCCAATCCTTTTAATCCAGTTACAACTATCGTC
>JACNLN010000214.1 GCA_014381485.1 Fidelibacterota bacterium | reverse complement strand
AAATGTGACGGCAGCAGCAAATTTTGGTTTACAGACCATTTACTTCCAATCAGAACTCCAGCTTGAAACCGACATAACCAGTCTATTAAAATCGTCCTAAGTTAAAATCCTGTCTCATCTTTTCTGATTTTTCTTCTAAATTAAGATACGTTGTGAATGTAAATAAAGATACCCTATCTCCGAAATCTTCAAACCGGCTCTGGGATGTAATTAAATCTCAGTTTGGAACTTCCATTGAACATGTTCACCATATCCCAGCCAGCGATGGTGAGTATGCAGACTATCCAAATGATATTGATAAAAGGATCACCAACGCTATGAAAAAGCGTGGAATCGGGAAGCTTTATTCCCATCAGCGAGCCTGTTGGGATCTGGTTCGTGCTGGTAAGAATGTTGTGGTGGTGACGCCCACAGCCTCAGGAAAAACTTTGTGTTATAATACGCCTGTTCTTCAATCCATTTTTGAGGATTCCAGTTCGAAGGCACTGTATCTTTTTCCCACCAAAGCTCTATCACAAGATCAGGTGGCAGAGCTGAATGAGGTGGTAGATGAGATGGGGGAACTCATAAAGGTGTACACATTTGATGGTGACACTCCCCAGAGTGCCCGAAAAGCCATTCGGAAGCAGGGAGATGTTGTGGTGACAAATCCGGATATGCTCCATCAGGGGATTCTCCCTCATCATACAAAATGGATTAATCTGTTCCAGAATCTGAAATATGTGGTGATTGATGAATTGCATTCTTACCGTGGTGTCTTTGGAAGTCACGTTGCAGATGTGATTCGCCGACTGAAACGGGTCTGCGAATTCCACGGCTCCTCACCTCAGTTTATTTGCTGTTCTGCTACAATTGCAAATCCAAAGGAACATGCGGAAGCCCTCACAGAGCTGGAAATGACACTCGTCGATAAATCTGGCGCTCCCACCAGTGAAAAACAGTTTATTTTTTACAATCCGCCGGTTGTGAATAAACAGCTTGGAATCCGGAGCAATTATCTGAAAGAAGTGCGAAAGCTTGCGACCACATTACTGAAACATGATATTTCTACCATTGTGTTTGCCCTGAGCCGGCTTAATGTGGAGGTGATTACTAAATACCTCAAAGATGAATTTGAGTCCGATAGGAAGAGATTGGTTACCGGTGAAATTGTGGCGGGTTATCGAGGCGGATATCTGCCTAACCGCCGCCGGGAGATCGAACGTGGACTTCGATCTGGTTATCTGAAAGGGGTGGTGGCAACAAACGCTCTGGAGTTGGGGATTGATATTGGGAGTCTTGATGCAGCTCTCCTGGCAGGTTATCCCGGAACCATTGCTTCCACGTGGCAACAGGCGGGGAGAGCAGGTCGGAGGGAGCGAAGTGCTATAGTGATTATGGTAGGGCGATCAAATCCCCTGGATCAATTTCTGATGAGTAATCCTCACTACTTTTTTGGATTGACCCCTGAACATGCCCGGATAAATCCCGATAATCTCGCAATCTTAGTGGATCATATTAAATGCGCAGCTTTTGAGTTACCCTTTCAGAAAGGGGAAATATTTGGGAATGTTGCAGCTCGTGATGTGAACGAAATCCTTGAATTTCTTGAAGAGGGTAATGTGATTCATCTGGATGGCAACCAGTGGCACTGGATGGAAGATGTCTATCCGGCAGTGAATGTCTCCCTGCGTCGCATTGAGAAGGGAAATTTTGTGGTGGTAAAAAAAGAGGATGAATCGAATATTATTGCTGAAGTGGATTACAGCAGTGCCATTACCACCATTTATCCCGAAGCCATTTATATGACCGATGGGAAGGAATATATCGTGGATGAATTAGACTGGAAAGGGCAGAAAGCCATCGTGAGGGAAACTGACTCGAATTATTATACCGATGCCATCGAATACACCAGTGTCAAGATTCTGGATGAATTTGAAAACCAGAAGGCGAAAAAGATAGATGTATCGTTAGGCGAGGTGCAGGTAACCACCCGAGCTGTGGGGTATAAAAAGATAAAATTTTACACTATGGAAAATGTGGGTTATGGTGATATTAATCTCGAGGATCTGGAAATGATCACAACCGCATACTGGTTTACCCTGCCAGAGATGTTGCTCCAGAAATTACCCTACTCACGATCCGATATCATAGATGGCCTATTGGGAATATCTAATGCGTTGCATTATATCTGTGCTTTAAACCTGATGTGTACTGTAATGGATATCCACAGGAGTATTGGAGATAAGTCAGCTGAATGGTATGTGAGGAATGTATTTGGCGATCGTGGAATCTATTCCACTTCCGATGGCAAGTTAACCGACAGCAAGATTAAAACCTCCATTTTGTCTCGATTCCAACCCACCATTTTTATTTATGATAATTACCAGGGCGGTGTGGGATTCAGCCAACAATTATACGACCTGCATGAAGACCTTCTCGATCAAACTCTTAACCTTATCTCAAGATGCAGCTGCAGTGAGGGGTGTCCATCCTGTGTTGGTCCAACTATGGAAGTGGGTGTTAAAAGCAAACAGGTGAGCATAGATATTCTCAAGTTGATCCTTGAATAATTTTTCCTGCTTTGAACAAACCTTTTCACCGAAGGCCGATTTCATTGGGTTAAGAAAAAATATAAAAGCCTTTTTATTGTTTACTGAAAAAGAATGTATCATATCACTCAACTACGATTACCATTGAGAGGAAGGTGATAGTTGAGCGATTTTCCCACATTGCTGATAAACTGGTATAGAAAGAACAAACGTTTGCTTCCCTGGAGAGGTGAAAAAGATCCATACAAAATCTGGCTGTCTGAGGTAATGCTTCAGCAGACACAGGTGGAAACAGTCATTCCATTTTACAAGAACTGGATCCAGCGATTTCCTGACATCAGCTCAGTAGCAGAAGCCTCCCAGGATGAGGTACTGAAATATTGGGAAGGACTTGGCTATTACTCTCGATGTAGAAATTTTCACAGAGCCTGTCAGATCGTTATCAATAATTATGATGGAAAAATTCCCAATCAATTAGAAGACTTTCGGAAACTTCCTGGAGTGGGAGATTATACCGCAGCGGCAGTACTCTCCTTTGCTTTTGGGAAATCCACCCCTGTCATTGATGGAAATGTGAGCCGGGTAATGTCAAGACTTGTGAAATTTTCGGAGCCAGTGGAAAAAGGCAGAACAGTATTCAGAAAACAACTTGAAGAATGGATTGATCCGGAAAATCCTGGTGAGTTCAATCAAGCGATAATGGAACTGGGCAGTCTTGTCTGCCTGCGGAATCAACCTCACTGTATTAAATGTCCTGTTACAGATTTTTGTGTGGGCTTTAAATCGGGCTCTCCTGAGAAATATCCCAGGAAGGTATCACGAAGTCCTATCCCACATAAAACGATGGCGGCAGCAGTTATCTGGAATAATAGTAAATTTTTTATTCAAAAGAGGCCCTCCAATAGTCTTCTTGGAGGGTTGTGGGAATTACCCGGGGTTGAAGTGACAAATAAGAAATCGAAGGAACATCAGCTTGTTAAAGATATCAAGAAGTGCATTGGATTTGAGATCCAACCTGTCAATAAGATAGGTACTGTACAACATGCATATTCCCATTTCAAAGTAACTCTCCATGGTTATCATTGTCGATTGATAAATAATAATCTACTTAAAAACCCGACAAAAAAACACGGATGGATTTCATCTGATGGAATTTCTCATTACCCCTTTCCCAGGGTTAATCATAAGTTATTTGAAATATTACAGGAACAGAATTGGGAACAATGAAACGAAATCACTTGCAGGAATCTCTTCAGCGGATGCGTAAAGAAGGACAGCGGTCTCCCTCCATTCCTGGACGGCAATCGGAACGGAAACAATCATCTATAAAAGAGAAACTTGATCGGCTTTATTCCCGTGGAATGGTTCCAAAATACTTTCCTGATGACTCAGTTACGCAACAGTTTCGCGGGATGCATGAGTTTGTAGATGGTGAATATGTGAATACTTCCTTTGGTGATATATTTATTGGGAAAGTGCGGTACCACAAAGATGATTCACACGGGAATATTTCTCTTCTTTCCATTCGCGATGTTTCTGATGACTGGATGTCAAGGTGGGGGAAATTTTGGAGACCAAAGAAATTTAACTATCGAAAAGCTATTTTTGTGGATACAGAAACATCTGGATTGGCAGGAGGGGGTGGTACCATTGCTTTTCTCATAGGTATAGGATATTTTTACAGGAATGAATTCCGGGTGGAGCAATTTTTTGCTGATTCTCATTCGAGAGAGGAAGGTATGCT
>JACNLN010000092.1 GCA_014381485.1 Fidelibacterota bacterium | reverse complement strand
GGTGAGACGAGCAAGATCTTCCCTTCATCGAGGTCAGCTCTCAGCTGTGCTGGTAATTTGAAGTTTTGAGTTCCTTTTGCTAAGAAGTAGATAATATTTGAAGACCTTCCTGGTTCTCTTGCTCTCAATGCCTGTTTTTCAATAGTCGATTGCCACCCGCCAGCCAAGGTCAACGGGCGGGTCATTAGTGCTTGAACAAGTTCAAGAGCCGGTTGGTAGATAGAAAGAGGAATCTCCCGGGAGCAGTAAATAGCAACGGGATTTGCTCTCAACAAGTCTTCATTGCCGATGGAATACATCTGTTTATTGGACGAACATTGACAATTCGTTAATCGGCTTCAACTTTGCACATTTTGTGCACCCTCAATAATAAAACAGGTAAAGGCAGGTTACGCCGGTTAGCTATGGTCGTTACATATTTTGACTTGGATGCAATTATACCCTGAGGAAATCGCTTCATTTCTTTCAGGTCACTCTTACGAATCTGACTGCGCCATTTTATTTCCACTGGCTGGATATTCTTATCGATAATAGTAGCAACATCAATCTCTCCTTTCCCTTTAATATAGAAAGTTGGTGTAATCCGGTGAAAATGATTCACGGCGATAGCTTCAACAACATGGGAAGCAACATCTGGGTTTTTCATCGCTGGCAACACGACTTCATTGTACGGATCCATACTTCCTGAGATCCAGGCAACTAATGCATAGTGTATGAAAGGATCAGAGAAGTATACCTTCTTGGCTTTTTTGGGAGCTGCAGTAAAAGTATCTTCCCTGAGTGCCGGCAGAATAATTACGACATCCATCGAGCCCAGAATCTGGATGTAATCAGCCACAGTTGCCGGATGGTCTATCGAAAGGTCTGCCGCTAGATTGTTCCAAGTGATCTGACTTCCATAACGCCGAATGATGGCATGTATAATTTCTCTAAGATATGTTTCGGACTTGTTGCGTTTTAGAAAGTCTCCCCGGATCCAGTCAAAATAGGTCCTGAAAGTAGAGTAATCAATGACCCCATCTCTTTCTAATTCATTGACTGCTGTAAGGTAACCTCCTGTCTTTCGATAGGAAATAAACTCTTCGAAAAGTTTCTCTGTTTTTTTCTGGTCCAATAGATCGTGTAACGTGACAAAAGAACAAGTGGATATATCATCTATCCATACGTTGGGAAGTTTATCTCTCAATGCGACGTAACGCTTGAAAGTGAGTGGATAGTATTGATAGTCAATTATTGGTGAACGTCCTCTGCGACCTGGAAGCTGCTTTACAACATCTTTGATAATAGTAGAATCTGAGCCAGAAATCATGACGAAAGTGTTCTCCAGTTCGCCTGTGTCAGCTAAGTGTTTCAGAGTGCGGTGCCATTGCGCCACATAAGTGATTTCGTCGATAAAAATATATTTAGTCTTGTCAGATTCGAGACTGCCTAATTCGGTCTCAACTACCGCGAGTAAATCCCTATAGTCGCTAATCAGCTCACAAGAAATGAAGAGAATTTGCTCTGGTGCAACCCGATTCTTAATAAGTGTATGAATGAATTGTTTTATGAAAGTAGTTTTTCCTACCTGTCTTCCACCTGTAAGGGTGTAAATACCTGGTGCTGTGGTGGCAATCTTTTCTAACAGGGGGCTTTTATAAACCAAACTTAGTCGGCGCAGCTCTCTTAGCTGAGGATCGTTTTGGACAAAATCTGTTTCCGATTCTCGGAACAGGTTGTGTGATGAGAAACGTGGATCCATAACAAAATTTAATACTGAAAATTTTATTCAACAACCATTGAATAAATTTATTCAATGATCATTGATTAAACTGAATAGGAATGTTGTCTAATTGTTAAATGGGGTAGTTCTTAAATGTTACCGGATTCCCGTGTTGGTGTTGGCTTGGTTCTATTCATCAGCATTGTAATGCCACAATGCCGGAATACTTCGGCACATTCCTATTTTTGTATCCTCTGCTACTACTTATTACTGATCACCGCCTGCCCGCCGTAGTTCTAACGAAGGCGGGCCTGCGCTGCCGCCAGCCGAGCGATGGGAACCCGGAAAGGCGAACAGCTTACATAATCCAATCCTGTCCGATGGCAGAAGTCGATGGAATCGGGATCACCGCCGTGCTCACCGCAGATACCAATTTTTAATTCCTTTCTTGTAGCACGACCCAGATCAACGCCCATTTTCACCAACTTTCCCACACCTGTCTGATCGAGAGATTGAAACGGATCATGGGGAAGAATTTCTTCACTAAGATATGTAGGTAGAAATCCGCCAATGTCGTCCCGGGAGAATCCGTAGGTGGTTTGGGTAAGATCATTCGTTCCAAAAGAGAAAAACTCAGCTTTTTCAGCAATTTCATCAGCGGTGAGACACGCTCTTGGGATCTCAATCATAGTACCTACAAGATAGTCAAATTGTACGCTTTTTTCTTCCATCACTTCGCTCGCCACTTTTCTGACAATTGCTTCTTGATGTTCATATTCTTTATAGCTTCCCACCAATGGGATCATCACTTCAGGGTGGGTGTTGATATCTTCTTTTGTCAATTGTGCCGCAGCTTCAAAGATAGCCCGTGCCTGCATCTCTGTGATTTCAGGATAGGCGATACCAAGCCTGCATCCACGATGTCCTAACATGGGATTTGATTCGTGGAGGGAGCTGATGCGGACTTGAAGTTTGTCTTTGGGGATTCCAAGGTCAGCTGCAAGTTCTGTCGTTTGTTCATCGGTGAGAGATACAAATTCGTGAAGTGGTGGATCTAAAAGTCGGATGGTAACGGGAAGGTCTTTCATTGCTTTGAGAAGACCATAAAAGTCATCTCGCTGGTATGGTAAGAGTTTCATAATTGCTTTCCGTCGCGCCTCTTCAGTCTCTGCAACAATCATCTCTCGCATAGCGCTGATTCGTTCCGGCTCGAAAAACATATGTTCAGTGCGACAGAGTCCTATTCCTTCTGCTCCAAAATCTCTGGCTTGCCGGGCATCTTCAGGGCGGTCAGCATTGGTTCGGACGCCAAGATGGCGAACCTCATCTGCCATTTTCATAAATTCACGGAACGATTCATTGTGGACAGGATCTGCAGGTTGCAAAGGCAGTTCACCAAGATAAACCACCCCTTTCGTTCCATTCAGGGTGATCCAGTCACCTTCTTTCAATGTGTGTCCATTCACTTTGATGGTTCTCGCTTGACGGTTAATGTTGAGAGCTCCACATCCGACGATACAGCACTTCCCCCAACCTCGAGCCACCAGGGCAGCATGACTGGTCATTCCACCTCTGGCTGTCAGGATGGCTTCAGCAGCGTGCATTCCGTGGACATCCTCAGGTGACGTTTCATTCCGGACGAGAATGACCTGCTTTCCCTCATTTGCCCACTCTTCAGCGTCATCTGCGGTAAAGACGATTTGACCCGATGCACCACCAGGTCCTGCTGGCAGACCTTCTGCCAGAGAGGTAGCAGTCATTTCAGCAGCGGGGTTCAACATGGGGTGAAGGAGCTCATCCAGCTGAGAGGGTCGAACGCGCATCAGGGCTTCGTCCCTGGAGATCAACCCTTCTTTGTACATATCCACCGCCATTTTTACAGAAGCCGTTCCGTTTCGCTTTCCGGTACGAGTCTGAAGCATCCAGAGGCGACCGGACTCGATGGTGAATTCAATATCCTGCATATCGCGATAATGGGTGTCAAGTTTCTTCTGAATTTCATCAAGTTGCTTGTATATATCTGGCATAGTCTCTTCTAATGATGGAATGTGAGCGTTTTTATCTGTCTTTCCTGCAATATTGATAGGGTTAGGCGTTCGTATACCTGCCACTACATCTTCCCCTTGAGCGTTTGGAAGCCATTCGCCATAAAACATATTTTCACCAGTGGCGGGATTGCGGGTAAAAGCGACACCTGTGGCACAATCATCTCCCATATTGCCGAAGACCATCGTTTGAATGTTCACGGCTGTTCCCCAATCATCAGGAACACCTTCGATGCGGCGGTACGATACTGCTCGTTTTCCGTTCCACGATTGAAAAACAGCTCCAATTGCTCCCCACAGTTGATCGTAAGGATCGTCTGGGAATTCAGCACCTAATACTTTCTTAATTTTTATCTTAAATGCATCAGATAACTCTTTCCAATCCTCTTCGTCTAGTTCGGTATCTTGTTCTACCCCTTTTGCCTTTTTTTGATCTTCAATCAATTCTTCAAGTTGTTCCCTGATGCCGTAACCTTCTTCCACTTCAATGCTGGCTCCCTTTTCCATCACAACATCAGAATACATCATAATCAAACGGCGGTAAGCATCATAGACAAATCGGGGATTATTGCTCTTTTTGATAAGTCCTGGGATGGTTTTGGAGGTAAGTCCGATATTTAAAACTGTCTCCATCATTCCGGGCATGGAGGCTCTGGCACCGGAGCGGGCGGAGACAAGGAGGGGATTTTCTGGATCACCAAACTTCCGGCCTATAATCTCTTCTGTCTTTTTTAAAGCCTTCATCACCTGATCTTCAAGTTCTGGTGGATAACTTTTACCCTGATCGTAGAAGTAGGTGCAAACATCTGTGGTGATGGTAAAACCGGGAGGAACAGGAATGCCTTTATTTGTCATCTCGGCGATGTTAGCCCCCTTACCTCCGAGGAGGTCTTTCATTTCACTGCTTCCATCAGCATGACCATTTCCAAAAAAATAAATGTATTTCATTGTATCTCCTTTTTAGAATCTGAAAGTTTTGTTAAATGAACTAATCCATTTGAAGAAATATACATTAAATTTAGAAAATTGATTGAGCAGTTTCCAAACCGTATTTAGGTTGATTTTGTACTGAGTACTCATTACCATAAGGACAGATTATTAGAGAAGAAATTATGGTTCTTCACAATATCCCGTACCTGAATGATACCTGTCAGGCTCCCGACTGAGAGAAATGAATTTGTATTCAGAAATAATCCGAGATACAAGCATTAACACGGTGTCAACACCCAAATACCACCCCCTCTTTTCATTCTCCCCCATCGAGGGAGAGAAGGTCTTGCTGAGAAGTCACATCTCAAATTCTTATTGCAGACCCTATGGGCAAAACTGTTTGAAGCCATGCTACCAAGAACTCCTCTCCCCTGGTGGGAGAGGAAAAAAGGTGAGGGGGGATCTTTTTTCTTCTCAAGAGTTTCATTGTAACAAAAGCTACGAGAGTTTTTGTAAGATTGAATCTGGCTCACATTGTACAGCTCCTAGAATAAAAATGGTATCCAGGTACGCATTATTGTGATGAGCCGAAATTATATGTCCAAAACGGTCATCATTGCAGCATTAGATGAAGAATTAATATATTTTGCCCCATTGTTTAGGGGAAAAAGTAATGTCTGTTTATTAAAGACGGGAGTGGGTGAAAAGAAAACAGTGTTTACACTTAACCACCATTTTCAAAAGGATCAATGTGATTCTATCCTTAACATAGGCACCACCGGCACTCTTACCAGTGAGATTCCCTTTGAGTCAATTGTTATTCCCGACAGGACAGTAAATTTTGACACAGGAGAGGAATGTTATGTTGATAGGGAATTTCGAGTGAATATTGAAAACCAGCTAAAAAATCAGGGTGTTTATTTTTACGCGGGTAAGCTGGTTACGGTTAGGACTCCCGTAATGAGCGAAGCAGACCGGGAAAAAATCCACAGGGAAACAGGAGCCATTGCTGTGGATATGGAATCACATTTTGTAAATGTCTGGGCAAGGGATAGGAACATTCCAGCAGTTGTCCTGAGGATTGTGACAGACTTATCCGACTCTAATGCTGTTAGCGATTTTAACGATCATCTGCAGAGCGCATCTAAAAAATTGGCAAAAATTATAGGAAGGTTGGAGTTTCATTGAGAATATCGGTTATTATTCCTACGTATAATCGCAAGATCCTTACTGTTAGAGCAGTCAGGTCGGTGTTAAACCAGACCTATTGCCCAGATGAAATTGTAGTTGTTGATGACGGTTCAGTAGACGGCTCCCTGGATGTGTTTGCACAGTTTGGGGATTCAATTACTGTCTTGAATCAATCAAATAAAGGGGTATCGGCAGCACGTAATTCAGGCATCCTTCATTCGTCGGGTGATTGGCTGGCATTTCTTGATTCCGACGATGAGTGGCTCCCCGAAAAATTGGAAAAGCAGGTGAAGTATAATAGAGAAAATACACAGATAAAAATCAGTCAGACGAACGAGATCTGGATACGGAATGAAAAACGGGTGAACCCATTGATGAAACACCAGAAATATGGTGGCTGGATTTTTAAAAAATGCCTACCTCTCTGTATCGTCAGTCCATCCGCTGTGATGATTCACCGATCTGTGTTTGATGAGGTTGGACTTTTCGACGAGACACTTCCTGTCTGTGAGGATTATGATCTCTGGTTGAGGATTGCGCGCAGGTATGAAATTGGCTTGCTGCCTGAAAATCTCGTTATCAAGTATGGTGGGCATGACGATCAATTGTCTCAAAAATATTGGGGCATGGACCGATTTCGTATTCAGGCGATGGAAAAGCACATTGGTGAATCATTGCCATCAGAATTAAGAAAAGCTTTATTAGTCGAGTTGGTGAAAAAGTGCCGCATTGTGTCAGAGGGGGCAGAGAAACGAGGGAATGAAAATGTAAAGCAAATTTATCAGAAAAAATTAGAGATCTATGAGGAAATGTTGAAATCATATTGGGAGGACTCAAGAAACCACTAATTACGCAAATTTTCGCTAATGGTAAAGGACTATCTTCAGCAATATGTGAAGTTGATAATCTCATATTTTGTAAAAATACCTTTTCGGAGTGGACTCATATTTAAAGGGAGAGAATATAAATGTCGGGAATTAATATAGAGGTATGTTCCAGGAATTTGCTGGATGTGGATGACAGGTTTACCGGGATTCGATTTCCTGCTAACACCGGTCATAAAATTTTTCGTTGGCCTTTCCTTGGAATACAAGATGGGAAACAGGTACGCATTGTTGGGAATGGAGAACTATTGAATAATTTTAATGGCGATCGCGTTGCGGTTTTTTTAGTGGAAGAAGCGAATCCCCTCTCATTACTCAAGAAAGTATGTGAGTATTACAATACCCAGCGACCACTGAACCTGATTGAGAAATCCAATTTATTAAAACTGGGTCAGAAGATTGGTATTTCAAAGGCGAATCTGGTCAAGGAAATCTGTCCAATTTTAAATGTACCCCCCAAACGTGATGTTGTTCAGGATCTCCTTTATTTACAAAAACTGCCTGAAACGCTAAAACTATACGTTGTTGAGAAATCTATGAGTCTGAAACTGATAAAGTTGTTTCAGCGGTGTGGAGATGATTTTGAGTGGGTAGAAAAGCTAATAGACAATGGAAGGGCAAGCTTGGGAGTTTTAATAGAGATTATTAATGCGGCGTGGGAAATCAGCCGTAGGGATGATCGAGTTATTGATGAAATACTGACTGATGTAGGTCTGAATGATGAGGTAAACCCTGATGATATTTCTGACATTCGAAATAGACTCTTCCAGATGCGTTTTCCAATCTTAAGTCGGGCTAATGATCGTGTTGAATCTGAGATAGAAAAATTGTCACTACCCAGAAATGTTCACATTTCCTGGGATCGAACTTTCGAGTTGGAGGGGGTTAAGGTATGTATTCAATCCAAAAAAGGAAATGAACTACATGCAAAACTAAAAAAACTCATGGAAATAAATCTGGAGCCGCTTTTTAAAACCCTCGATTTTGCGAGATGAATTAATTTAATCTTGTTTTCACTATTTTTCCCTCCTATTATTACTGTGGTTTAGGATATTTAAATAATTGATATTGTTGGCTATGTTCTATGAAACAACTGAATAAACACATAAATCAATTTGTAGCCTCGTCCTTCAGGGCGGGGAGTAAAATTGCTAAAACAAGTCAGGGCGTTCACGCCCTTTATTGTATCTTTGAAAATAACGCCGTGCCTGTCCGCCGAAGACACGAAGGCGGGAACGGCGTAAAAACGTTTGTTCATATTCTCAACCCCGCCCTGAAGGACGGGGCTATAGATATTCACAATTCCGTCAAAGGCCGGACAAGTCCAGTCAGTAGCCTGTCAGGTCAGTTTCCTCAGAATGTAGCATTAAAACAGGTCGTTTTTAGAACGTAACCATATTATTCTATTAAAAATCTGCTGAAAAAGGAAAAAATTCTAACAGGGTTGAGTTTCAACAATCTCCCCTGGTTACAATAATCCAATAACTGATAATATCATAAAAGAGAATAAAACAAATGCCTCAAAATAGAGATTTTCGAAATGTGTTAACATTTGATGATGTTCTATTGGTACCCAGATATTCTGAGGTGCTACCCAAATACGTGGACGTTACAACGATATTGACAAAAAAGATACCATTAAACATTCCCATCATCAGTGCTGCTATGGATACGGTAACAGAAAGTGAGATGGCAATTGCGATGGCAAGGGAGGGAGGACTTGGATTTTTACATAAAAATATGTCCATCGAACATCAGGCAATGGAAGTGGAAAAAGTTAAGCGGTCGGAAGGCGGTGTCATCATTGATCCTGTTACGCTGTCTCCGGATAAATCACTTCGGGATGCAGTGTCGGTGATGCGTCAACATAAAATATCCGGGTTACCAATCGTTAATAGTAAAAACCGATTGGTAGGAATTTTAACCGAACGGGATATCCGTTTTGAATCAAATCTGGATCAACCGATAGAAAATTGTATGACCAGAGATCTGGTAACGGCTCCCCTGGGTACGACGTTAGAAGAAGCGAGGGATATTTTACAAAAAGAGCGAATTGAAAAATTATTATTGGTGAATGGCGATGGTACGTTTGCCGGGTTAATCACGGTAAAGGATATTCTCAAGAAGCAGGCATATCCAAATGCTACATTGGATCATCGGGGTCGCTTATGCGTTGGAGCAGCCATTGGCGCCACAGATGATGTCCTCGATCGGGTAGATGTTCTCGTGGATGCTGGTGTGGATGTTCTCGTATTGGATTCTGCACATGGTCACTCAAAAGGTGTCATTGGTGCAGCAATGAGAGCTAAAAAAGCCTATCCTGATATTCAATTGATTGCAGGAAATATAGCCACTGCTGATGCGACAAAAGCATTAATAGATGTTGGTGTGGATGCAGTAAAGGTTGGGCTTGGAGCAGGAGCCAGTTGTACCACCCGCGTCATTGCTGGTGTAGGAGTACCACAGTTGACGGCAGTTCTCGATTGCTGTGAGGAAGTAGCCAAATCAGGCATTCCTGTGATTTCTGATGGTGGAATTCGTTATTCAGGAGATATTGCAAAAGCCATCGCTGCCGGTGCTAATAGCGTGATGATTGGCAGTCTGTTGGCAGGTCATCTTGAAAGTCCCGGGGAGATATTTATCCACGAAGGTCGACAGTACAAATCCTATCGGGGGATGGGATCGTTAGGTCCAATGAAAGAAGGAAGTGCCGATCGTTATTTTCAAGAAGGAGAAAAAAGTATAAAACTTGTCCCTGAGGGGATTGAAGGTATTGTCCCGTATCGTGGGAGTGTCCAGGAAACTATCTACCAGATGGTAGGAGGATTGAGATCCTCAATGGGGTATTGTGGTGCCAGTGATATTGAAGCTATGAGAGGAAACAGTGAATTTATACGGATTTCTCCAGCCGGGATGTCCGAAAGCCATCCGCACGATGTTCAAATTATAAAAGAAGCGCCAAATTATCAGGCGGGGGATAAACAAAAACGGAATAATTGATGGGGTATTTCAGCCCCGTCTTGTATGTCTCTACCACTGGCAACGATATCAGTGGTAGCTCTGCCGAAAATCCACTCTCCTTCATCCAGCTAATAAAATGTGTGTGTTAAATTAGTGTTTGAAACACCGCATCCCGGTAAACACCATCGCAATCCCATGTTCATTACAGGCATCAATAACCTCCTCATCCCGGATTGAACCTCCCGGCTGGATGACAGCCTTTATTCCTGTATCCACAATCCGGTCTATGCTGTCCCGGAAAGGGAAGAAAGCATCAGAGGCGAGGATGGCGCCATCCAGTTTGTCTCCCGATTTTCGGATGGCGATGTCCACAGCATCCACACGGCTAACCTGTCCAGCACCTATTCCTAAAGTCGTGTTGTTCTTCGAGGTCAATATTCCGTTGGACTTGACGTGTTTCAGTACTTTCCAGCCGAAGAGCATATCCTCAATCTCCTGTTCTGAAGGTTGTACTTTCGTCACAGTGCGCAGGTGTTCAGGTGTTAACGTATGAACGTTACTTTCCTGAACAAGCAAGCCGCCATCCACATAGCGATGTTCAATCTGGGGTTGTCGCTCAGAAATATTACCGATCCCAAGTACCCGGAGATTTTTCTTTTTGGAGAAGAATTCGAGCACACCCTCTTCAAAGTCAGGTGAAAGGATGATCTCGATAAAAATCTTCCTGAGAGCCTCGGCGATTTCGATAGTACACGTTCTGTTCAGAGCGACGATACCACCGAAGGCTGAGAGAGAGTCAGCGTTGAAGGCACGGTGAAAGCAGTCAGTGATGTTGTCACCTATAGCGACACCGCAAGGGTTGGCGTGTTTGACAACCGCACAGGTGGGCTCGGTAAATTCCCTCAAACAAGCCAGGGCACCGTCGGCATCCATTACATTATTGTAGGATAGTTTCTTGCCCTGATGGATGGTGGCACTAAGGATGTTCGGACCGGTGGCGATGGGGTCCTTGTAAGCGGCAGCCTTCTGATGAGGATTCTCTCCGTAGCGTAGGTCGTAGTACTTTTCGAATGTTACCGAAAAATCGCCTGACAGTGGCTCATCCTTCAGGTGATCGTGAATGAGGGTATCGTATTTAGCTGTATGCCCGAATGCCTTGGTGGAGAGCCGCTTCCTTGTTTCGAATGTCAATCCGCCTTCCTTCCGAAGTTCGGCGAGGACGGAATCGTAGTCTGCTGGATCAACAACAACAGTCCCCCATCCAATGTTCTTCGCAGCGGAGCGAATCATAGTTGGCCCGCCGATGTCAATATTCTCCAATGCCGTATCGATGTTGACATCCGTTTTCTGGATAGTTTCAGCAAAGGGGTATAGGTTGCAGACCACCAGGTCGATCCATTGGATTTTGTTAGCTTTTGCTTCTTCCTGATGCACATCACGCAGGCCAAGAATGCCGCCCTCCACCAGTGGATTGATAGTTTTTACTCGTCCGTCCATAATCTCTGGAAATCCGGTGTAATCAGATACATCAGAGACAGGGATGTTGGCATTACGCAGTACCTTGGCCGTACCGCCAGTAGAGAGAATCTCCACGCCGAGGTCAGTTAAGCCTTTGGCGCATTCAACGATTTCATCCTTGTTAGAAACCGAGATGAGGGCTGTTTTAACCGATGTTTTTTCTGTGTTCATTCTGTTTAAATGCCTCTTGTTTGAAGAAGTCCCCTCTTCAGAGGGGTGTCCCGCCACTGCGGGACGGGGTGTGTTAATTGTTTATGTTTTACTATGATGCTCAATTTGTCTCTTTTCAAATCTGTCAATCCAATTTTCGATTGCTGTGAGAACACCTCCTATATCTTGCTTTACATCTATCTCGTGAAAACGAAGAAACTGGACATCGAAAGATTCTAATCTTTTCTTACGTTCTTTGTCTTCTCCAATTTTGAATTGTAGGGAATGATTTTTCGTCTCACGACACACCCCTTTATCCCCTCTCGAGAGGGGACTTTTTCTGGAATCGGAATATAGCCTTTTGCCAGTACTTGACTTGATTCGGAGTGGCCAATTTTATTGTCATAATTTCCAGATTTATCTTAGTCCTCTCTTTAAGAGGGATATCCTCCCGTCCAGAAGTTTCGGGATCGGGAGGGTGGAGTGTGTTATTAACAAGAACTGTGAACATTATCTCTTGTCAGAACTTACGGATTATAATGGGTTTCATAGCATACCGCTGAATCCATTCTACTGAGAGGACTTGTCACTTCAAACAAATTCATTTTTCTGGAACATTTTGATTGCTTCAATAAAAGCATCTCCTTCTAGAGCCTGCACTTTTGTTTTGAGTATTTCTGGTGTGTCATCAGGTTTCACTGTGCATTTCTTCTGAATGACGATGGGACCGGCATCCACCTCTGCCGTGACGATGTGAATGGTACAGCCGGTCTCTATGTCCCGGTTTTTTAGCACTTCTTCGTGAACATTCATATCCATCCCACCGGCATACTTGGGGAGAAGAGAGGGGTGGACATTCAGAATCCGGTTGCTCCAGCGCTGGCAGAACCACGGCGAGAGAATCCGCATGAAGCCGATGAGCAAGACCAGGTCTACTTCATAGGATTTTAACATTTCAGTCATCTCCGCATCAAATTTTTCTCTCCTTTTTCCTTTGTGATTGATAAAAACAGCTGGAATATTGTAATTGCGAGCCCGCTTCAGAATATATGCTTTTTTACGATTACTGATGACAACCGCTACAGATACATCAAGTCTACCATCTGAGATGGCATCAATGATGGCTTGGAGGTCGGTACCCTTGGTGGAGCCGAGGACACCGAGGTTAATTGACTTTGCCACAGAGGTTACAGAGATTTTCCTTCTTGTATGATAAGTGCAATATTATTTCTGATCCAGTCTAAAGTAGGCATTACAATATTATTCCACTTGATTAACACTCGAACCCCTTTACATAAAATCACAGCTTCATTCACTCAACCGCCAGTTCAATATCCTCAATTTCTTTCTCCACTGCTTCTTTTACAATTTGATTTAAGGATGTTTTTTTCATATCTGCTTTAATCAATGCCTTCAAGTGCGCTTCTTTTCCAATCCGGACATTGAAAGAACCCTTTGCAGATTTTAATGGTGTTTTACCCATGGTTTTACATATGGCGATATAGTCATCAACAGCTTCATGAAAGTCGTTGGTGATTTCTTCGATGGTAGTTCCTTCATAAGATACAGAATCTGTAATCCCTATAATATGACCAAACAGACACTTATCGTCATCAGTGTAATGAATTGAACCGTAAAATCCTTTGTAAAACAGTGTATCTTTAACCATCTTCTTTCTCCTCTGAAATTTTTCCTGCTTTGATGAGTTCATTTTTTATTTCAGTCAATTGATAAGGTTTCAAAAGCCCCTTGTGTGGTTTGTGCAGCAAAATAGACCTTTTTAATTTTTGGTTTATGAATGCAACACGCGATCCTGACGTTCTTCCTTTTGTCAATTCTGTGTATCTGTAATGACGTAACAGTTTTTTTACTTCAGCGTATTTAAAATCCTTTGGTTTCGATAAGAACCTTTGAATCAGTTTTTCTATTTTACTCACAATGAATTTACAGACTTATTAAATTAACTTGCAACTATAATACAGTTGCTTTTATTAGCACCGGAGTTTATACATGTGCTCAACTCGCTTCTGAATCAATTCTTCCGTACCAATATCCGTCCGATGAAACAGCGGTCCCCTGACCTTTGAGATCTCCGCCTCAGCCTTTGCCTCAGCCTCAGACAGCGTCTCCGCAATCCCCACGTATGCCACTGTCCGCGATCCTGCCTCATAAAGCTGGCCATCTTGCATATCCACAGAAGCGTAGTAGAGCTGACTGGTCTCGGTGATTTCAGAAATATCAATGGGTTCTCCCTTCACGGGCGAGTCGGGATAGCCTTCTGGAACTGCGTACTTGCATACTGTTGCCTGGTTTCTGAACGATATGTCCTTTTGGTTTAGGTTACCATTTACGATACCGAGACATACCTCCACAAAATCTGATTCTAGTAATGGTAGAACATTCATTCCCTCAGGATCACCTAATCTGGCATTATATTCGATAAGTTTTACACCGTCAACAGTTGCAATGAATCCGCCATAGAGTATTCCCTTGTATCCTTCCCAGAATTCTTTCTTTAAGGCATCAATAGTTGCCTGATTAAACTCTTGTGCTTGGACAATATCTTCTTCTGTAAGGAAAGGAAGGAGGTGATTACTGTCCGAGTAACTTCCCATTCCTCCTGTGTTGGGACCGGTATCGCCGACGTACGCTCTTTTATGATCCTGAACTGGGGGCATATGAGCAAGGTGGTCACCATCGGAGAAGCTCATCAGCGAAAACTCCTGACCAATTAGCTTTTCTTCAATAACAAATTTTCCGCCTCTTTTTATCATTTCCTGACAATAGGAAATAGCATCCTCGTGTGAAAGAAGATGATCACCGGCAACTTTTACCCCTTTCCCTCCCATCAGACCATCAAACTTTACTACGTATTTTTCCCCCAGTTCACTCAAGATTTCAGAGACTCCATCCAGACTGCTAAACACACGGTATCTTGGGCAGGAAGGGATGTTGTATTTCTTTAGCAGATCCCGGGTGAATCCTTTACTGGTCTCGATCTGAGCGAGGGCTTTCTTGGGACCGACAGTTGAGATGCCGGCATCCAACAAGGCATCTGCCACACCCACTTCCAATGGCGCTTCCGGGCCGATGATTGCCAGGTCAGCACCGTACTGCTGAGCAAAGCTGACTACTGCCTGAGGATTTTTGATATCACCCATCGTAAAGTAAGCAGAAAGCTCTTGGATACCGGGATTGTTGTTGGAGGCGAAACAGACAGTCGTGGGTTTCTGCGGGGATCGTGCTAGAGCTCGGGCGATAGCGTGTTCTCTCGCTCCGGAGCCAATAAGTAGTATCATCATGTTAACTGGGACCTCTCAAGATTCCGTTGTTTTTCCATGAGCTGCATTTTCTCGTCGTCCACATCTCCCGTAACGTACCATCCATCCAGACATGCCATACAGGGACGATCAATATGGTGCTCCCCTTTTCGGGTGACAGCTTCTACCAAATCATCAATTTCCTGGTAGAGCAGAATGTCTGCTCCTATGAATTCTTGGATTTCTTTCTCGTTCATCTGGCTTGCGATAAGCTCTAACTTCGTAGGCATATCCACCCCATAGAAGCATGGGAGTTTCACTGGCGGGCAGGCGACCGTGAAGTAGACTTTCTTTGCTCCGAAATCCCGCACCATTTTTACAATTTCTTTACACGTGTTTCCTCGAACAATACTGTCATCTACAATCATCACATTTTTATCGCGGATTTCAATTTCCTGTGGCACTAATTTGTACTTCACAGATTTTTTTCGTCTTTCCTGGCCGGGCATAATAAACGTGCGACCAATAAAGGGATTCTTATACAATCCTTCCGTATAACGTACGCCCAGTTTATGGGCTAGGGATAAGGCAGCGGTGTTGGATGTGGCAGGTGCTGGAATCACTACATCCGGCAAGATTTCTGGATAACGCTTTTTCCAGCAGTTGGCGAGATTCTGCCCCATTCGCAGGCGAGCACGGTATACGCTCACATCGTTCATCATATTATCAGGTCGGGAAAAATAGACATATTCAAAAACACAGGGAGTAAATTTCTTCTTCTGCAGAATACAATTGAATTTCCTTCCGTCACTACTGATATAAATTACTTCTCCGGGTGATACATTGCCGATTAATGTATAATCAAGAGCATAAAACATTGTGGTCTCTGAAGCGAAGATATAATCATCAGTCCCATCCGGATTTTTCCGCTTGCCCATCGAGAGCGGTCGGATTCCGTGCGGGTCACGAAACACAACCATACCTTTCCCAACAATTATGCTGACCGTTGAATAAGATCCACTGGCGCGGTGGAATACCTGTTGAACAGCTTGGCAGATTTGTTCAAAAAACTGTTCCTCTGACTCTGCTACACTGTTTTTGCTGAGTGCGTCTGCAAAGAGATGTAAAATGGTTTCCGTATCACTGGTGGTATTCAGGTATCGTTTTTCCTTCTTTGTTATCTCGCGTGCTAATTCCTGATAATTCACCAAGTTTCCATTATGTGCCATAGCAATACCGTAGGGGACTTCTGTCCAGAAGGGCTGAATCTCACCATGGCCAAATCCACCGTGGGTGGGATAGCGAGTATGACCTACTCCAATATTACCGCTAAGAAGACCCATGTTATCTTCGGTAAAAATATCCTGAACCATCCCCAGTCCCTTCTCTTTATGCATTCGTCTGTCATAAGTCATAATACCGGCGGCATCCTGCCCACGATGTTGAAGATGGATCAGGCTGTCGTAAAGCTCGCCAGCAACGGGTCTATGAGAAAATATACCGACAATACCGCACATCAGCCTGTTAGCTTCTCAGGCAATTTTGAAGCTAGTCCTATGTAAGATTCCGGCGAAAGCTCTAACAATTTTTCCTTTTCTTCCGCAGGGATATCCAAACTCGTCACGAAAATGGTAATAGCTTTCTGAGATATCTGTGCACCAAAGGTTAATTTTTTTAATTGTTCATAGGCGTCCTCGCTACCGAATTTACGAAGGATAGTCTGAACTGCTTCCGCAAGAACTTCCCAGTGATCGTTCAGTTCTTCGCGGATTCTTACTCGGTTAACAGTGAGACGGTCGAGTCCCTTCAGGATATTCTTACACGCCAGCAGTGAGTGTGCCAGCGGTACGCCCTGATTGCGGATGACGGTACTGCCGGAGAGGTCCCGCTGCATCCGAGAGACGGGGAGCGTTTGCGCCAGATGAGACAGATAAGCGGTGGCGATACCCAGGTTTCCCTCAGCGTTCTCGAAATGGATGGGGTTCACCTTGTGTGGCATGGTGGAAGAGCCCACTTCGCCGTTCTTCGTTTTCTGTCCGAAGATACCCCGACTGATGTAGAGCCAGAGGTCCCGGCAGAGGTCCAACAGAATGGTGTTCACGCGAATCAGGATGTGGTAGCTTTCTGCAAGAGAGTCGTTCGGCTCGATCTGAGTGGTGATAAGGTTGGGCTCTAAACCCAGGGATTTCACAAACCGTTTGCTGAAGGCGATCCAGTTGACGTCGGGATAGGCAGTGGTGTGGGCAGCCCACGTTCCCGTAGCACCGGAGAGTTTTCCTTGAAGCTTATGGTCTTTCAACTGCTGGAGCTGCCTCTGGAGGCGGCTGGCGAAAACTGCGAACTCTTTTCCAAGTGATGTAGGTGTAGCAGGTTGACCGTGGGTCAACGCTAGGATAGGCAAATCGTTATAGCGTCGAGCAAAAGTATTAAGCCAGCTGTAGACTTTATGAAGCTCGGGGATGTAAGCCTGTCTGACACCATCACGCCACATAAGGGCGTAGGCGAGATTGTTAATATCCTCCGAGGTGAGGGCGAAATGGATGAAGTTTTGGTGTTGACCAAGCCCTATAGCTTTCAGCCGTCGGCGGAGAAAGTACTCCAAGGCTTTCACATCGTGTTGGGTTTCTTCTTCGATTTTTTTAATGGCTTGAAACTGACGGCTGGAGAAGTTTTCGAAAATGCTGCGAAGTTTGGCTTGGTCTTCATCTGAAAACAGCGGCAGTTGAGTGATCTTCTTCTCACGGCTCAGGGCAATGAGGTATTCTACTTCCACCCGTACACGATAGCGCATAACGGCTTGTTCTGAAAAAAATTTGGCAAGTTCCGCCACCTGTTGTTGATAGCGGTCGTCGAGTGGGGAGATATTAGCCACAGAGGTCACAGAGAAATACTCTTTATGCCATCAACCAGACGCTTTTCTCCAAAGTTGATGAGAAGAGATCGTTTCAGGTCTGTTGCCTTCAAATATGAAAGGGTCTGAGCCAGGGCCACCTCGGGGAGAGAACTCAAGGATTTTAATTCAACGATAACCTGATCTTCAACAAGAATATCAATCCGTTGTCCTTTGATGACCTTTCCTTTATATGTTACGTCAATTTCTGCTTGCCTTTTGACAAGAAGTCTACGTAGAGCCAGTTCGTGGCACAGGGCTTCTTCGTAAATGGATTCCAATAATCCGGGGCTCAAAATCCGGTACACTTCGATGGCAGCCGCGATAATTAATTCTGTTAGTTTATCTGTCACAATTTATTTCTCTGTGGTTAAACTGAGGATTCTTTTCACTGCAAGAGCACAGTTCCCCGGATCGAGCACCGTCAAAACCGGCGTGTTGCTGGGCATTTGCAAGGTAGAGTGAATATTCACCAACATATCCGTTTTGTCCGAAAATGGCGGACAAGCTAATGTTGGGAACACTGAATTAGCAGCCACGAAACCGGAAAGAGCATTAGAGCGTCCAGCAATGGTGATGAAGACAATACCCGTTTCGTTCTTATATGATTCAATAATCTCCAGCACCTTTCGAGGTTGCTTATGAGCAGACGCCACATGCTGATCATAGGCGATACCCAGCTCGTCCAACTTGGTTGTGATTTTCTTGGCGTGGACTTCGTCAGATGTGGAACCCATTATAATTATAACTTTCATAAATAATCCTTCAAATTTTCATTAATACGTTCTTGAATAGATCTTGTTGAATCGGGAAAGGGAAACTTTTGCCCTGTAATGGTTTCGTACAAAAAGATATATCTACTGGAGAGCTCTATCACCAATTCTTCAGGTGCTTCTGGGAGCATTTCATCATTGTATGGATCACAGTTTTCCGCAAACCACAAACGCAGAAATTCCTTATCAATGTACTCAGGCTCTTCACCCTTCATAAACCGTTCCTTGTAACTATCAGCAAGCCAGTATCGGCTGGAGTCTGGTGTGTGGATTTCATCAACAAGCAGGATATTGCCGTCAGCATTACGACCAAATTCGTATTTTGTGTCCACTAATATCAAATTATTATCTTTTGCTTTTTCCTGACCAAACTTGAATAACTTTAGTGCTGCATTGCTGGCGAGTTTCCAATCATTTCCAGTCATCAAACCTTCAGAGAGGATCTCATCTGGAGTGATTGGTCGGTCGTGCTCTTTGGATTTGGTGGTTGGTGTCAGGATATTGGTGTCGAGCTTCTGATTTTTTTGCAACCCCTCAGGTAATTTGTTACCACAGTAATTCCGAACACCTCTATTATAGTGAGTCCAGAGAGATGTATCCGTGGTGCCTGTGATGTACCCACGGACAACAAACTCTATTGGGAAAACATCGCATTTAATTCCAATGGTCACATTCAGATCCGGGACAGAAATAACATGGTTGGGAATAATTTCCTTTGTCTGTTCAAACCACCAGGCGCTGGTCTGGTTCAGTACCTGCCCTTTAAAAGGAATGGAAGTTAGGATACGGTCGAAAGCGCTTTGTCGGTCTGTGGTGATAAAAATCATCCGTCCGTCAAGCTCGTAGGAATCACGAACCTTGCCACTTTCTTTTTCCCCATACGGAAGATTAGTCGCCGTCAAACAGTTATTTAATTCTCTGATAATTTTTTCTTTGTAAGAGTTCATAGTGATAAAATTTTCAGGTCAAAGTTTCGCATTTTAGGAATTATCCGTAGATAAACAAGTAGGTGCATCATTCACCATATCTATAACAGTCGTGAGAATAGCGGTTAAATAAAATATGGGTTCCAAGAACCCGCTTGACTACATCTTCTATATCCCCCTTTTCTGAGGTGATAGTCCATAGCACCCCGCTTTTAACAGTCTGAATGTTTCTAATTCCAAACCAGTGTTTCAAAGCTTCAAGTTTATGTTGTCCTGTAAAATCATCCTTTGAGCGCACCAGAAAAGATACGGAATTTTTTAATTTAATATAAGTGGTGAGTCGTTCTTTGTTAGAGTTAAATAGTTCAGAAGACTTGATGATTGCAGATTTTGTTTGATCTGGATTCAATACATCTGTTTCGATCTCCCAGTGGGATTGCCGGGTTATTCTGACCGGCATCCCGAGATGTTGCAAAGCATTCTCCACAGTAACAGCTTCATTATCGGTAATGATTAAATCTACGAGAAATTCGAATCTGTTTTCAGCAGGTAAGTAGTTTGGGATGGCTATATCACCCGGGATGTAATCTATGAAATCGTTTCGAGGAAATTTAACACTTTCTTCAATGTAATCCCTCATTGATGTGAAAATAGCATCTCCATTTGTTGTCCTCTCCGGGTGAGGCATAATCGCCATCACGTTGCCATCTGGATTGCACAAAGCCGCAATGTTGTACACTGAACCGTTAGGATTGATGGGGAATTCATTATGGATGATCCCATCATCGTCACAGTAGCGAAATACAGTCTGGTTATTATTGATTAAATAATCCAACAACTCGTTAGGAATAACGAAACGCCCTTCGCTATGGGCAAGAGGAATAGTGATAACGCCACCTCCATTGAGATGGCGTGTAAATGCCGTTCTGTTTGATGAAACAGCAAGTTTCAGATTTGTCCACACATTATAATATCCCGTCCCCAATACGTGACCGTCTTTAACGCGCTTATTATTCGTCAGAGCTATTCCAAGTCGGTAGTTTTCCAGTCCTGGCACCATCCCGGACTCCACCAGAATCTGAGCTCCGTTACAGATACCAAGCACGGGCTTGCCAATTTCAGCCTGCTTTTTAATTTTATTAACAATCGTATCGAGAGAAGCAATTACCCCTGCTCGAGAGCGATCTTCGTAGGAGAAACCACCTGTGATGATGAAACCATTGTACTCGTCCAGGTGGTTGTGATCATTGTTCCAGAGGAATTCCACCGGTTTCATTCCTGCACGTTGAACCGCGAGAAAAGTTTCACGCTCTGTATTGGAACCGGGGAATTGGATGATGGCGATTTTAACCACAGAGATCACAGAGTTTTAATAGCTTCCATAAAATAAGTTATCCATTGGAGTTTTTTATTTGCTTAATGTACTCCAGAAAAAGAAAATAAAATGCGGCACAGGCAAAATTAAACTAAGCTTCACAAGCATAAATTCGCCTTATCAGCATATCGTTCATTTCATCGGTGGTTAACATGCGAACACCTGAATAAAAAGCACCAATAATAAAATGAATGAATACCGCAGCGTGAATCCATTTAACCCAATTCGGATCTTTATGTGCATTTTTTTCCACAAGCCCATTGCAACCAGTAAAGCCAACACAACATAAAAAATGAATTTTGACCATTCAGCTGTTGAAGTATAAAACATTTCCATTATTTACTTTCCTTTCAAATTGACCACATAACACAGAGTATATAAAATAAATAATGTCTCTGTGGCAGAATTAGTTAATTGTGACATTTTTTTCCCCACTGATAACCGACCCCATCTCATAGACTTCCATTAAATCTTTCAATGCAGCCCTCACAGAATCCACATAGATAGAATCAACAACGAAGACCATGCCGATTCCCATATTAAAGGTGCGATACATTTCGTCTTCATCCACATTGCCAATGGACTGCATAACTTCAAATACAGGAAGAACTGGCCAGCTTCCCTTGTGGATTTCAACCGCGCATCCGTCTGGTAGTATACGTGGAATATTTTCAACCAGTCCACCACCGGTAATGTGAGCCATACCGTGAATTCTAATGCCAGCGTCAATCAGGGCTAAAACAGAGTTTATGTAATTAATGTGTGGTTCCAAGAGCGTTTCACCTACGGACTTATCCAGATCGGGAATGGATGAAGAAACATCGAATTTCCCAATATCAAAAAATAGTTTTCTGGCAAGGGAGTAACCGTTGGTGTGCAGTCCACTGGATGAAAGACCCAACACAATATCCCCGGGAACAATTGAATCGCCAGTAATAATGCTATCTTTCTCCACAACGCCGGTAATGACACCCACCAGATCGTGCTCGCCTGATAGATACGTATCCGGCATCTCAGCTGTTTCTCCACCTACCAGCGGGACGTTGACCTTATAGCAGGCTTCAGTCATTCCCGTGACAATAGCCTCGATGACGTCAGGCTCCAGCTTATCGGCAGCGATGTAATCAAGAAATGTGATCGGTTTTGCTCCGTGCACAATGATGTCGTTGCAGGCGGCAGCCAGAAGGTCAAAACCAATCGTATCGTATTTATTCATCATTCTGGCAACAATCATTTTCGTCCCAACACCGTCTATGCTCTGTACCAATATTGGATTCTGATATTCCGCTATTAAAGATTTCAAGTCAACCATTGCACCAAAGCTTCCCACATCGGTCATTACGTCGGATGTGAATGTACTTTTCACGTGGGACTTGATACGTTTCACCGCCTCGTTACCAGCATCAATGTTCACTCCGGCAGATTTGTAGTCTATTGACTTAGCCATAGAGTCCACAGAGAACTAAAAAGGTTTATTCGTTGTAATAACATCCATACTGATTTAATTTGAAATTCTTCTAATCCCATCAATTAGTTTTTTCTCACAAAAGTTGATATGTAACACCCGCTTGAGTCCAAGTATCTTATGTACTTCAATTGCAGCTCCGATAATTGTTTCCGTTAATTTATCTGTTATTATTTCTCTGTGCTCTCTGTGGCTTTAAAGTTTCTCCCGCAAGCCGTTTT
>JACNLN010000085.1:20552-22311 GCA_014381485.1 Fidelibacterota bacterium | reverse complement strand
CTAATAGACTGTCCTCTGGAATATCGGGAAAAAGAATAAATTGCTCATTTTCCTCACATAAAACATAAAGTTCTGGTGCAAATTCTTTACCAACAAATGCGATAGAGAGTGTGCGCTCTTCAGCCTTTTCGATCTGGGATTGCTGTATCTTGGTGACCACCGTGATGAGTAGAGGAACCAGAACCAACGGCATCACTATCATCATCAAGATTGTACGGCGATCCCTCATGGTATCTTTTAATTCTTTTCTAAAAATTGTAAATGTCCGCATCTCCTAACCCTCTCCCACAAGCCGTATAAATTCATCCTCGAAACTGTCCGCCACCATTTGCGATTCAAATTCCTCCATTGAACCGTTGAAATACAGTTTCCCGCAATGTATGATGGCGATATCATCACAGAGCAGTTTTACCTCACCCATTCGGTGCGTGGAAAAAATAACTGTCTTCTTATCTCCACGGCACGAGCGGATCAATTCAATGATATTTCGAGAGGTCATAACATCTAACCCTTCTGTAGGTTCGTCAAAGACCATTACATCAGGGTCGTGAATTATCGTCCGGGCAATGGAGGTTTTTTGTTTCATACCGGAACTTAGCCGTCCGATTCTGCGGTTGGCAAATTCATGCATACCTAAAAGGGTGAACAGTTTTTCCTTCTGTTTACTCAGTTTCCCTGAAGTCATTCCGTGAAGTTCTGCAATATAATTCACCATTTCATTGGGAGTTAGACGATCATACAAAGCTGTCTGCCCAGTCATAAATCCTATCTTTTCCCGCACCTTTTGATGTTCTTTCTGAGTATTGTACCCTGAAACGAGAATTGTTCCGGCGGTTGGTTTCAACATGGTAGCAATCATCCGAAGAGTGGTTGTCTTCCCTGCACCATTGGGACCAATGAGACCAAAAACCTTCCCTGATACACACTCAAAATTGATATCATTAACCGCTTTGATCGTTTTGACGTCTTTATAGGATTCTCCTAATTCCTTGCGAGTCCGTTTTGTAAGCTTAAATTCTTTTGTTAAATGACTTACTTTTATCATTCTTCGCCTTTATTTAATTTCTATACGCTCCACTTCGTTCTAAACGAAATATACGCATAGTTTATCTTAATACACTGGGGCTTTGACATTAACCATCTCCCATCAACCTTCATCCATCAACCCTCATCCTTCATCGCTCGATATTCTATAAAACCCCGAATATTCGGGGTAAACTCCGACATCACCCATCTCCCATCACCCATCACCCATTAATGCACTTCCACCAAAAAACTCCCGTAAAATTGAGGTCTCAGGAATATGTTCTGGTAGAATGGTATTAAAAAAAGAGAGAAACGTCAACAGCCGTTGGGCTTCAGGAAAATTTGGGCTCTTTTTATCTACCTTATTCAGAAGTGGTATAACTTTATCAGCCAGAACAGGAATCTCATACAACAAACTGGAATTGAACATAAAATCGGCATCCTCCTGGAAAGGAAAGATATTTTCTTCCTCACCTTTTCGGACATCATCCCACTGTGCTAATGTTACTTCAGCAGGATAGCCGCGGAATTGTTGATCTCTGACCAATCGCCGTAGAAGACGATTATCAGACGTTGAAACACGATGTTCATTATCGACATTTAACTGTGTAATGGCACTAATATAAATACGCTGCATACTTTCCTGACTGAGACTCTTTGCGAAAATGGGATTTAATCCGTGAATTCCCTCAAACAACAGAAAAGTATTATCCGGAATTGTTATAGTCTTTCC
>JACNLN010000085.1:0-20028 GCA_014381485.1 Fidelibacterota bacterium | reverse complement strand
TTCGGAGCATCTCGGAATGTCTTTACACCTTCTGGAAACGTATCTCCCAGAAATCGGAGAATGAACCCGACATCATACTGTCTTAACTCAAAATTCCTCAGCGTGGATTTTTCGGTTGTTACTGGTTCAATCCGATAATCGATATATTGGCCAAACCTCACTACAGGAACGGGGTCTACATCCCATTGATTCAGGATTGCTAATTTGTCCTTTCTCTTCTGAGATGTGAAATGAGCTTCCAGTTGACTTTTTGGTAGTTTTTCCAATCGAATTTTTCCCTCTCCCTGCAGATAGTCTGCAATCTTTTTATGGAGCCTGCCCACATCTTCCGATGAGATTTTTTCCTTCCTCTCGAAATGACAGTAATAGCCATCTGATAAGGAATGTTCGATGAAGAGGGTCCTCTCTGGAAAAAGCTCATTTGCTGCTGTGGAGAGAAAAAATGCCAGAGATGCCTGTTTTTCTGGATTATTCATTTGAAAGCTTATTCACCAATGACTTTTACAAGAACACGTTTTCTCCGTCTACCGTCGAATTCCCCGTAAAAAATCTGTTCCCAGGGACCAAAATGGAGCCTGCCGTCAGTGATTGCTACCATTACTTCCCGCCCCATTATCTGCCGTTTGTGGTGAGCATCACCATTGTCTTCACCCGTACGGTTGTGATCATATCGGTTAATGGGTGCGTGGGGTGCCAGTTCCTCAAGCCACCGTTTGTAATCCCTGTGAAGTCCTGGTTCATCATCATTGATAAAGACCGACGCAGTAATGTGCATAGCATTCACCAGACAGAGTCCCTCCTTAATACCGCTTTCAAGAATCACCTCTGCCACTTTTGGCGTGATATTCACAAAATCCATTCGAGTAGGAACATTCATCCAAAGTTCCTTTGTGTATGATTTCATAATTCCTCCAATTCTCTTGAATTCCTTTAAAAAGTGATGTACAATTTAATGAAATGTGAAGGGGAAATACACCGTTTTGCTGCAATTGCAAGAAAAGAATTTCGTTTTCTCATAGGAACAAAATAGAAATCATGACCGAACTTCCCACATACCAGGATATTCTAAGAGCAGCAGATAAAATTGCTCCCTATGCGATTCAGACCCCAGTTAAATCGTGGGCAATTATTGATGATCTTGTAGGAGTTTCCCTCTTTTTCAAATGCGAAAATTTTCAGAAAATGGGGGCATTCAAATTCCGGGGAGCCTGTAATGCGGTGATGTCTCTTACCGATGAAGAAGCTTTTCGCGGTGTAGCGACACACTCCTCTGGTAACCATGCAGCTGCCGTCGCTCTAGCGGCAAAACTACGGGGTATCCATGCCCTGATTGTGACTCCAAAAACTACCTCTGAATTCAAGACCAACAATATCAAGAAATATGGCGGGAAGATTGTTTTCTGCGAACCGACTTTGGCATCCCGGGAGACTACACTGGCAAAGATCATTGAAAAAACAGGACACGTGGAGATTCACTCCTATAACGATCCCCACATCATTGCTGGACAGGGAACCGCTGCTCTGGAACTTCTGGAAGAGGTGTCCGATCTCGATCTGGTTTTGGTTCCTGTAGGTGGTGGAGGTCTCCTGAGTGGTACCGCGCTAACAGTAAATGGACTATCGCCAGTAACAAAAGTGATCGGGACAGAACCAGCTGGTGCGGATGATGCTTATCGTTCTTTCAGAGAAGGGAGAATTATCCCTTCTGTCAACCCAAAAACCATCTGCGATGGGCTTCTTACCTCTTTGGGAACCCGGACGTTTGCCATCATTCAGACACATGTTCACGATATTGTCAGAGTGAGTGAAGAAAAAATTATTAAGGCTATGCGATTGATTTATGAAAAAACAGATATGCTCATCGAACCATCTTCTGCCGTGCCTTTGGGGGCATTATTGGAAAAGAAGATTGATACCACAGGAAAACGAATTGGGATTATCCTCTCAGGAGGAAATATTGATCCAGAAAAACTTTCTTTAAAAGGCTAAAGCCCTGAATTCTGTACCCACCGTCACCGATCCGCCAGCTCGCGGAATCAGTGACAGTTTATACCAAGTTAAAACTTTTCGGAAGTTTTTTAAAAGGCTAAAGCCTGAAATCCGGTCCACGGATTTTACCCTTCAGGGTTTTAAAAAGTTACCCTAACACAGGATAGGTTTTGACAGGGCAGGCGTGCTTATTGCTACCCTTAAAACAAGTTTCATATTCTTTTTCTCTGTGTACTCTGTGGCTATAAAGGGAGTTATGCTCCGTAAACGAAAGATGATTATTTTACTTACCCACCGTCACTGAGATATTACCCAAAACCAAATAAATCACCTGGTCCCACAAGTGCAGGAAATAGCACTAAAATTCACCTGATATTTCGGGAAACTTCAGTTTTCTCACAACCTTGCTAATTTAATAACATAAGATTACATTTCACCAATGCGAATTATCATAATTATCAGCTTACTTACTGCTTTACTATTTTCCGCTTTTGAGCGGATCTCACAATCTCCGATTCAAGTCGCCACAGGTTTTTCTTCATTCTTTGAGGATGGATCACCACTCGAATTTTTGAGTCATCCCGCCTCGCTTTCAAAAACGAATCAGATATCCACAGCACTGTTTTATTCTTCTCCATTTCAACTAAAGCAACTAAATCACTATGGTGCTTATCTATCCTCCCCTTTTAAAACATTCGCCATCGGTACAGGATTTGCCACATTCGGAAACACACTCTATCGCGAATCCATCGCCTCGGTAGCTGTTGCAAAAGAGTTTGGCCACCACTTTAGATTTGGGCTGGTTGCGAGTGCCATGGAAGTTAGCATCAAAAATTACGGCTCTACTCGAACAGCAGGAATCTCTACTTCAATAGATTATCACTTAATAGAGACAATTAGATGGTCCCTTGCATACCACAATTTAAATGCCCCAAGAATCGGCAAAAGCGGTGAACTATTACCTCAAGTAGTGATAACAGGTATAACCTACTCACCATCAAGATCAATCACTGCTGTTATCGAAGTTGAAAAAGATCTTGAGTTTGACAGTCGCTACAAGTTTGGGGTTCACTGGAGACCGTTCTTTCCTCTCTGTATTGCATCCGGATTTGTAAACCATCCTGTTCAGGTCACGGGAGGATTTACATTTGAAATCAAAGGTCAAAAAATCAGTTATGCCATCGCCACACACCCAGACCTTTCTGTTAGTCAGGTTTTTGCTCTGCGGATTTCTCTTCCTTAGCCAGAGTCAACTCACAGGGCAATCCTTACAGGATATCCTCACTTCCATCCAGGTGGATGAAGATGGGGAATTACTTACTGAGGATGAATTGCTGTTACTTGAAGAACAGATTCGTCAGCCACAAAATTTGAATGTAGCCAGTCGACAGCAGCTTGTACAAATCCCGCTATTGAATTCCCCAGACGTTGATTTGATTCTCAAGCATCGAGAAAAAGTCGGTCAATTTGATTCGATGGATCAGATTCTCCTTATTCCAGGGCTTTCCTATTTTGCATGCCAAATTCTTCCCCTTGTAACCACAATACGTGAAATTATTCCAATGAAGATATCTCTGCGTAACCGATGGGTTGCCTCTAATAATGATTCTCGTATACTCCTTCAGACAAAAATTATGATGGGAAGTATCAAAGGTGGATTCACTCTGGAGAGAGATCCGCTGGAACCGACATTAAGCGATTTTATTAGTGGACATATGACTGCATCTTTTGCAGATGGAAGCGTTAAACTCATTCTGGGAGATCACCAAGCAGTGTGGGGGTATGGATTGCTGTTTGGTCGTACTGCAAAACCGATGAAAACCAGTGAAAACATAAGAGGACTTTTCCGTATGGGGCGAGGGTTAAAAATTTATCGCTCCTCTTTAGAATATTGGGCACTCAGGGGAATTGGCTTTGAATCAAATAACCGCTTTGGACAGTGGATTCTTTCACTCTCCTCAAGCCCAAAGGATGCCAGCATTCAAAATGGACAATGGATGAACTTCTCTACCTCAGGTAATCACCAGACTGAAACATCATTGGATCGTAAACATAACCTTCAGGATCAAATTGCACTAATGGGGTGGAAATCCGGTAGTGAGAATTGGGATATCGGTATTGCGATTGCCAGAGAACAATGGGTGTACACCAAGACTCAGTTAAATAATTTACCACCCAAATCATACGGCTCAATGTTTGGACAGATTCGCCACGGATCACTCGACCTTTTTGGGGAAATGGCAACCTATACAAGAATGAGTCCAGCTTTTGTTGGAGGAGTATCATTCACAGGTGAACAGATTCGCTGGATTGCTGGTTATCGTCATTATCCCCATGGATTTCAAGGACCACGCTCTCAACCTTTCCGGGAATGGAGTAGTGAAAAACTGAACGAAATTGGCGTATTTCAGGGCATATCACTCAGGTCTGGACGCCATCGATTATACACATACGGCGATATGTACCACCAAACTACTGGTAATAATCTTACCGGTCGACCCATTCAGGGGTTTGAGACAGCCACAACCTGGCGATATCATTTAAAACCATCTACTATTTCCATTAGATGGAAACTTGAAGAAAAATCTGAAGAAGATGCTATTTTCTTTACGGGTGAGGATGGCTTGACTGGACCAGTAAAGGCAGAAAAGGAATCGTGGAGAATCACCACAGTAATGAAGCTCAGTCGATCCTTCCGGATTCAATTGCAGGGGGATCGCCTGTCATATACAGATCCTGATACTATGTATTGGGGACATGCCCTTTCGATAAAAGTATATCTATTCCATAAATCATGGCGTGGGATAATCAATTGGGTTGGTTTTGTTTCTGATGATTATCAATCACGAGTTTATGTCTGGGATCTGAACCTGCCGGGTGAACTTAGAAGTCATTCATTCTCTCCCACTGGGCAGTCACTGGCTCTCCTTTTTCGATTCAGCACATCCACAGGCGCCACCTTCTCAGCCAGAGTTCGAAGCACCTGGAAATTCTCCCGATTTACCGGGGAGTGGTTTCAACCAGATCTGGAAGGGGCTATTCAGATGGATATTGCATTCTAATAGCTTCATTAAATAAATTACGTAATGTGAAACGTATACTAATCACCATTTTACCCCGACGAGTCCCCGATTCCATCGGGACAGGCAGGATTTCCGCCCCGACTCCGAAGTTCCTGGTTACGGGATCTTTGACTTTGCTCCAACTTATATTTTCCTCACTTCTCTTTGGTTTTGGAACTCGGGAGCAATTGCCCGTTTATTTCCCAGATGATACTACAAAAAAAGAGGTTGTTGCATCATTCAATCACAATAATCTGGTTTACATATCCACCAACGATCTGGTAAAGGTCTTATCAGCTCGAAGCTTCGTAAATCGCATTAGAGGAAAAATTGAGGTTAAAATTAATAAACATCGGATTAAAGTTTCTGCTGGGAGCAGTTTTATCATAATTAATGATCATGCCTATCAACTACCCACTTTTCCTTTATCAGATGGTGATGATATTTACATTCCCCTTGAGTCCACTGTTTACCAACTGAAACAAAAAGTACTACCCGGTCTTACCTATGACCGAACGAGGAATGTTATTATCCTCGAAATGGTTGTTTACAATGTAAAGGAAATTTCTGTAAAAGAGAAGGTGAACGGAACTATCATCCAGGTAAAAACAGGAAAGATCTTCGACAGACAGGATCTTTCTGCCTGGGTAGCAAAAAATGGGTGGTTTTATCTTACTGTTGCCGGGGGCATTGCGGACACTTTAAAGTTGCGGAAGTCTAAACCACATGGAATTATACGGGAAATCGATGTGGACCAGCTAGACAGAACTGCCCAGTTAGGATTCCGTCTGAGATCACAGGTAGAAAGTCACGAGATATATGTTGACGGAAATAATATTATCCTCACTCTAAGATCGCCCTTGAGCTATACCGCAGAGAAAATTAAAAAAATGCGAGATAGGTGGTACATTGATACCATCGTCATTGATGCCGGTCATGGAGGGAAAGATGCGGGAGCTATTGGAACTTATGGTCTTTATGAGAAGTTTGTTACACTGGATATTGCCCGTCGAGTGGGCAAATTACTTGATAAATATACCAATGTTAACATCATCTACACTCGGGATGAAGACGTCTTTATTCCACTGTGGAAACGGACAAAAATCGCCAATGAGAGCAATGGAAAGCTCTTTATCAGTATTCACGCCAATTCAAATCTCAACAGGCGCATTCGAGGGTTTGAAACTTATATTCTCAGCACCGGCAAAACGCAAGACGCACTGGATGTAGCGCAGAGAGAAAATGCTGTGATTAAATTAGAAGAAGAAACAACTCGATATGATCACCTGACAGGTGATAATTTTATTGTGGCATCGCTAATGCAAAATGCATTTATGAAAGAAAGCGAAGACCTGGCTTCAATGGTTCAAACGAATCTGAGGAAAAACATACCATCTCCAGATCGGGGTGTCAAGCAGGCAGGATTTTATGTTATGGTGGGCGCTTCTATGCCTAACATTCTTGTAGAGGTTGGGTTCTTATCTAATCCACAGGAAGAGAAACAACTCAGGAAACCCAACTATCGTCAGAGCATTGCTCAATCAATCTATCACGGGATTCGACAATTTAAAGACAAATATGAACACGTTCTCGCCGTGGAGTCTGAGTGATGAATCGAACATCATCCATTGGTGTATTTGATTCAGGGTTGGGGGGACTCACTGTTCTTCAAGCTTTGAAGAGACAACTTCCCGGAGAATCGCTTATCTATTTTGGGGATACGGCTCGTGTACCTTACGGGACCAAAAGTGCTGAAACGGTTATACATTTCTCTGAGCAAATCGTGAAATTTCTTCTTAACAGAGATGTCAAAATGGTGGTGGTAGCGTGCAACACTGCCTCTTCAGTGGCTTTGAGGAAATTGCAGCAAATGAATGAGATCCCAATAATCGGTGTCATCGAACCTGGAGCTAAGTCAGCTATAAACACCACCCAATCAAACCACATCGGTGTTATCGGCACCACAGCCACCATCCATTCAAACTCTTATACAAAGGTGCTGAAATCGATCAATCCTGAAATAAATGTTACTGAGATCCCCTGTCCACTTTTTGTCCCGCTTGTAGAGGAGGGGTGGATAGACGGTTCCGTTCCCGAAATGGTTGCGGAATCCTATTTAGCTCCTTTTGCAGATAAGGATGTTGATACAATTATCCTTGGCTGTACTCATTACCCAATTTTAAAACAGACAATCAAACGTGTGTTACCGGAGGGTGTTTCTTTGATCGATTCAGCCGATGCGGTATCCATTGAGGTGAAATCAAAGCTTCAAGAGTTAAATCTCTTGGCAGTAGAAACAGAAAAACCACATCACTTGGAATGTTTTGTTACCGACCTACCTCAGAAATTTGAAGAATTAAGCAGGCGATTCTTAGGGCAGGATTTACCTGATGTAAAATTGGTGACTGGGGATTGGTAACTGGTGAATAGTAGTTGGTGAATGGTAACTGGTGATTGTCGGAGTGGAGTGGAGACCCCGACTTGTCGGGGGTAACTAGTGATTTGTAGCTGGTAAATGGTAAATAACAGATGCTTGATCATAAAACACTTGAACATCTCTACACACTCCGACGAAGGGGTATTAAAATAGGTCTTCATAGAACAAAGACTCTGTTATCCAAATGTGGTGATCCTCACAACGAAATCCCTGTTATCCATATAGCAGGCACAAACGGTAAGGGGTCAACAGCTGCAATGATTGCCTCCATCCTTCGTGAATTAGGTAGGAAAGTTGGACTTTATACTTCCCCTCATCTCGTCCGATTTAATGAAAGAATCAGAATCAATGGCATACCTATTCCCGACGAGGCAGTTGCTTCCTTCATCGAAAAGTATAAAGCTGACATAGACAGATTGGGCTCCACTTTTTTTGAAACTACCACTGCCTTAACTTTTACTCATTTTTCGAGAGGGAAGGTAGATATTGCGGTGATAGAGGTCGGTTTAGGGGGTCGGCTGGATTCTACAAATGTGGCAAATTCTGTCTTGTCCGTTATTACACCCATTGATTATGACCACATGAACTTTCTGGGTTATAACATAAGATCCATCACAAAAGAAAAATGTGGAATTCTAAAACCGGGCGTGCCGGTGGTTGTTTCGTATCAACACCATAATGTTATGAAGTATATTCATCAACTGGCTGAAGAAATGAGAAGCACCCTTCATTATGCCCCCAATAAGATGCCTGTGAAAAAAATGATATTATCCGAGAATGTGACTTCATTTGAGTCAAATGGAGTTAAATATTCCATACCTCTCCTCGGAGAACATCAGATCACAAATGCCCAGTCGGCAATCACAGCCTGTTTGATCTTTGATTCTACCTTGGATAAAAACATAATAAAAAAAGGATTATCATCTGTAGGCTGGTTCGGCAGATTACAGATTCTTTCAAAGAACCCAACAGTATATTACGATGTTGCTCATAATTCCCACGGCATTAAAGCTGTTTTATCTACCCTCTACGAACTGCACAAAGGAAAACAGATCAATTGCATCTGTGCTCTTAAAAAGAGTAAAGCTGTGGACAGTATGGTAGGGACATTAAAACAATACTGTCGCCTGATCATAACCACAAAACCTGAACACGATGGATTTTACGAACCAGCGGTTTTAAGTCAGCATTTAAACAACTACGGCATAACTTCAAATGCAGCACAAACTTTGACAGAAGCCTTAAATATCTGCAAACAATCTCAATTGAAAGATGGATTGTGGCTTATTTTTGGTACTCACTACTTGGCAAAGGAGGTATACGAAAAATTTCATTTTCCCTTTGACAATGGTAATATTTAGTCTAAATTAATAGCAGCTATTGAATTTGAAAGCTACTTAGATTATTATCAATCCTAATAATTTCCACAAAAATTTTAGTAGGGAAGCAACACCAGTTATGGATGTTAATGAACTTCAAGGTTTGAAGATCAAAGAGCTCACCAAGCTCGCTCGGGAACTTGATATAAAGCGATATTCCGGCCTTAAAAAACAAGAGCTCATAATGAAAATTCTGGAGACTCAGGCTAAAAAGGAGGGGATCATCTTTTCTAAGGGGGTTCTTGAGGTAATGCCAGAGGGGTATGGATTTCTTCGTTCACAGGATTATAGTTATCTTCCAGGACCTGATGATATTTATACATCACCTTCTCAAATAAGACGTTTTGGTCTCAAGACAGGTCACCTTGTGTCTGGACATATCCGACCACCAAAGAATAACGAGCGTTTTTATGCTCTTTTAAAAGTTGAAACTGTCAATGGCTATCCTCCCAAGATGGTAAAGGAAACCGTCTTGTTTGATAATCTTATTCCTCTTCATCCCAATGAAAAAATTAACCTGGAATATGGGCCTAAGGGTTACTCAATGAGAATACTTGATCTGATAGCACCTGTTGGGAAAGGTCAACGCGGTCTCATTGTTGCTCAGCCCAAAACAGGTAAAACTATTCTTCTTCAAAAGATCGCAAATTCCATCACTACCAATCACCCAGATATTAAGCCGATTGTATTGCTCATTGATGAACGTCCAGAAGAAGTAACAGATATGGATCGAAATGTGGATGCTGAAGTTGTTAGCTCCACATTTGATGAACCCCCGGAACGTCATGTCCAGGTCGCAGATATGGTACTCGAAAAGGCACGTCGGTTGGTCGAATTTGGGAATGATGTAGTTATCTTGCTGGACAGTATTACACGACTCGCTCGGGCACATAACGCTGTTATTCCCCACAGTGGTAAAATTCTCTCAGGCGGGATTGATTCCAATGCTCTTATTCGTCCAAAGCGCTTTTTAGGTGCCGCTCGAAATGTTGAAGAAGGGGGCAGCTTGACCATTATTGCTACTGCTCTTATTGATACCGGAAGTCGAATGGACGATGTTATTTTTGAAGAATTTAAGGGAACGGGTAATATGGAACTCGTTCTGGATAGACGGCTTAGTGACCGAAGGGTTTTTCCATCCTTCGATCTTATCAGGTCAGGAACACGAAAAGAAGAGCTCCTGTTATCAAAAAAAAGACTTGCAAGAATCTGGATTCTGAGGAAACTTCTGAATGAAATGACGCCTATTGAAGCAATGGAATTTTTATTAGATCGTATAAAACGTACTAAAAGTAATCAGGAATTCTTAGACACAATGAGTCAGTAATATCTTGACGTAATTTATTTTTTACAAATATTCTTTTATGTCTGAATCTCTTCAATCTGTAGAAACCATTATTGCTCGACTTATAACAGATAAACCTGTTCGTAAGACACCGTATCAGGTTAAAGGATTGATTATGCGGGATTTTTCTAATGAAGGCATCATTCCTTTCATTAATGGTTCGTATCGTAATGATTTTCTTTATCCCCGTGTTCAGGTAAAAATTCTCAATGAACAATTATATTTCTTTGGCATTAAGGAAGGAGTGAAACCTATTCAAAACCTTATTGACCAGATTAAAGTTATGAATTTTGGGAATATCACATTCAAAATCGAAGGATTTGAGGTAGAGACGGGAAACAATCATTTTATGTCATCTCCTCGAATGATCCGATATAAGTTCCTTACCCCCTGGATAGCCCTGAATGAAGCTAACTTATCTAAATATAAATTTCTTTACGGAAACGAAAGAAGCTCCTTTTTGACCCGGTTGTTAAGTCAAAACATTGTATTTCTAGCCAAGGAAATGGGATTAGAACTCCATTCAAAAATATATTCCAAATTGACCCTCCAATCCCCTTACCCTAAAATAGTGGACGAAGGTAAGCTTGGTGCGTTTCATGGTGAATTTCAAACCAATTTTATTCTTCCTAACTATATGGGGATTGGTAATGGAATCACCAAAGGGTATGGAACTGTTTTCAGCTATTTTAATCCTTCCGATTTTTCCTTTAATGTTTCCAAGTTAGAAAACGATTTTAAAAATAAATCTATGGAAGAAGATCTTCCTGATGATTTAGAGGAAAACGGAGTTTCGTCTGAAGACATTCCAAAAAGCCGACGAAAGGTCTCTTCTGAAGTTAAGGATACAAAAAAAAATGAGCCAAATTACAATACCCTTAAGTATCATAAACGTCACTAATGAAAACTTTACTACCCAATTATGGTGAGTATCAATAATGAAATAAGCTGTTATAAGGCAAATAGAGCTTATCAATGATTTTTTATTCAATTTACATAAAGGTGAAATAATGAAAAAAGGAATTCATCCAGAATACAAGCTTGGAATAGTCACGTGTGCTTGTGGGAATACATTCCAGGTTCGTTCCACGGTTGGTGATATGCGAGTAGAAATATGTTCCGCATGCCACCCCTTCTTCACAGGTAAACAGAGGCTGGTGGACACCGCTGGCCGTATCGAGAAATTTCGTAAAAAATATAAAATTAAAGACACAGAAAACCAGTAACCATATTTACAGAGCGGTTCCCTTAATCTTATCATAACGGTGAACCGCATTTTTTTGACGGTATGCTAGATAAAATTAAAGAATTAATTAGCAAATACGATGTCATCACCAAACAGTTGGGTGACGCTGACATTCTTTCTGATCCGAATAAATACAGCGAGATTGCTAAGCAACATCACGATTTGGAACCAATAATAAAAAAGGGCAAAGAATATCTCAGACTTATCTCCCAAATTGAAGATGATGAAGCTATCCTTGAGATCGACGATGAAGATCTTAAAGCTATTGCTAAAGATGAATTGGAGCACCTTCTTAACCAGCAGGTAGAATTAGAAAAGGAACTAAAACTGCTTCTCATCCCCAAGGATCCAAGAGATAACAAGAACACTATTGTGGAAATTCGTGCTGGAACAGGTGGTGAAGAAGCTGCTATTTTTGCTGCTGATCTTTACAGGATGTACATCCATTATGCGGAAAAAAAAGCATGGAAACATAAAATCTTGAGCAGCAATGAAACTGGCTCAGGTGGTTTTAAAGAGATTATCTTTTTACTTCAGGGAGGTAAGGTGTTTGGCGAGATGAAATTTGAAGCTGGTGTACATCGTGTTCAACGTGTCCCAGTAACAGAAGCCAGCGGGCGCATACACACCTCAGCTTCCACAGTGGCTGTGTTACCTGAGGCAGACGAAATTGACATCAATATCGATCCTGAAGACATTCGAATTGATACCTTCAGGGCTAGTGGTGCGGGTGGGCAGCATGTAAACAAGACCGAGTCAGCTATTCGCATTACCCATATTCCCAGTGGTATTGTGGTAACCTGCCAGGATGAAAAATCTCAACATAAAAACCGCACAGCTGCTATGAAAGTTCTCAGATCAAGACTGCTTGCATTGAAAACAGAAAAACAACAAGCAGAGCGAGCGGAAGTCAGAAAATCAATGATCTCAACGGGAGATCGATCTGCTAAAATCCGCACATACAATTTCCCTCAAAACAGAGTTACCGACCACCGAATTGATCTGACTCTCTACAAACTTAGCTATATTTTGGATGGTAACCTTGGTGAGCTGATCGAACAACTCCGCCTGGCTGATCAGATGGAAAAATTAAAGTCTGATTAAACTCTTGTCATCTGCTCCCATAAGAAGGAATAAGCAGTGGCAGGTTATTGATGTTATTAAATGGGGAGAGCAATATTTTAGTGAAAAAGGTTTTGAAAATCCACGTCACGAAATTGAGTGGCTCCTGACAGATCTCCTGTCCCTGTCACGCATTGATCTATATCTCAAATTTGACCTGTCTATTTCACAACATGATCTTAGCACACTAAAATCTTGGGTCAAACGACGGCTTTCAAGAGAACCGCTTCAATACATTACTGGGAAAACAGAATTCTACAGTCTCCCATTTTATGTGAATTCAGACGTTATCATTCCACGACCTGAAACTGAGACGGTTGTAGAGATTGCAATCGAACGGTCAAAACGAATTGGTGCCAAAAAGATCGTTGATGTGGGTACTGGTAGCGGGTGTATCGCCATTGCCCTTGCATCCCGGCTCGATGATGTTCAGATTTTAGCTGTCGATAAAAGCGAATCTGCTTTAAAAGTAGCACATCTCAATGGAGAGAAAAACGGGGTTTCAGATAAAATAGAATTCCTTCACTTAGACATTCTTAAAAATGATTTCCCCGGTACTTGCGATTTGCTTGTCAGCAATCCACCTTATGTTAAAAAAGATGAAGTAAATAAACTTATGCCCGACATCCGTGACCACGAACCGCTACACGCGTTAACAGATGGAGCGGATGGACTTATATTTTATCGTCGCTTTGCAGAATTGGCTCTTGAAAAAATCAATCGTTGTGGTGCAATGATACTCGAAACGGGATTTGAGAATCACCCCCTGCAGGTCGCTGAAATATTTCGAAAATCCAATATCGGAAAAGTTACTCTTCATAAAGACCTCAACGGTAACAATCGAGTGTTGACAGTAGAGATGCCCCAATGAGGCAATTCATTGCACTCATTCACTTGTTCCGCCCCATCAACCTGTTTTTGGGGGCTTTATCTGTTCTCATATCCGCTGCTGTCTTAAAAGAACTGGGACAAACTGGAACCATCATATCCGCTATTCTGGTCGTCGTATCTCTGAATGCCGCTGCAAATGCGTTCAATGACTACCGGGACCTGGAGATGGATCAAATCAACCGAGCCAATCGTCCCCTTCCCAGTGGGATTATCCCTCCTGTGGTAGCACTCTGGAGTGCAATCATTCTCTTTCTGGTTGGCATAATTATTTCATATCAGATTAACCTTTCTGCATTTATTATAGCTACGTTCATCGCAACTCCTCTCTTGGTCTTCTACACCCTTTGGTTTAAAGGGCGGATTCTTGTGGGAAACGTGGTGGTTTCGTTTACTCTTGGACTGGTATTCATTTTTTCCGGTGCTGCTCTTGGAAACATCTGGGGGATGCTGGTACCAGCTTGTCTTGCATTTGGATTCACCCTCATTCGCGAATTTGTAAAAGATATGGCTGACATCGAGGGAGATCGAACTGTTAATCTGAACACATTTCCCATCAGATTTGGATTGGGGAAATCGGTTTATCTTGCCATTACTTTCATTATCCTTTTGTCTATCGGTACCCTGCTTCCTTTCTGGCTCAGCATCTATGGGAAATTTTACCTCATTACCCTTGTTTTGGGAATTGAAATTCCTCTTCTTTATGTTATATTACTACTGATGAAAAAGCCCTCGATAAGCACATTTTCTCGCATATCACAAATTTTGAAAGCATGTATTTTTGCCGGTCTGCTGGCAGTGTATCTGGGCTAAGTTTCTGTGGCGGTTAGTACTTAAGTGATGAAAGTATTTTTACAAATTGTTTTTTACTCATTACGTTTTACTTTTTACGTTTTAGAACAATTTAAGTGTTTGGTTAACAATGGAATCTGAATTCATACACCTTCATAATCACACCGATTACAGCCTTCTGGATGCAGCTCAAACTGTAAATACATTGGTGGACACGGTATCCAATCTCAATATGAATGCAGTGGGAGTAACGGAGCACGGCAATCTTTTTTCCGCTATTTCATTTTACCAAAAAGCAAAAGCAGCTGGTATTAAGCCCGTCATCGGGGTAGAAGCATATGTTGCCGTAGGTTCTCGCTTTGAGAAAAGTCCCCGACAAGGTGGGGGATGGGGAAACAACCACCTCGTTTTATTAGCCCAGAACTATGAAGGCTATGAAAATTTAATAAAACTGATAACCATGGGATACCTTGAGGGGTTCTACTATCGCCCCCGGATTGATAAAAGTCTTCTCCGCGAATACAACAACGGTATAATCTGTCTCTCTGCCTGTCTTAAGGGTGAAGTGCAGGAAAATGCAATTAAGGACAACTACGAAGGAGCAAAGAAAGCGGCTCTCAGTTTATCCGAAATCTTTACCGACCGATTTTACCTCGAACTTCAGGATCATGGTCTCCCAGAAGAAGAAGCGGCACGCAAAACAGTTGCCAAACTTTCGAGAGAGCTGAATATTCCTCTTGTTGCCACCAACGATGCCCATTATGCCCTGCCTGAACATTGGACAGCTCACGATATTATGCTTTGTCTCGGGACGGGAAAAGAGCGGAAAGATCCTAAACGACACCATTATACCACTTCAGAATTTTATCTCAAATCTCAAGACCAGATGTGGCAGCTGTTTAAAGACTATCCAGATGCTATTGAAAACACTCGAATGATTGTTGATTTATGTGAGGTTGATATACCATTAAATGTGTCTCTACTTCCTACGTTCCCCATCCCAGAAAGTATGGAAAAGACCAATCCTGACAGTTACCTGGCTTCCCTGTGTCACAAGCGATTAAAAGAGTTATATGACCCGACCCCACCTGAAGTTGAACAGCGGCTGGAACTCGAATTGAAAAGTATTCAAAAAATGGGGTTTGCTGGATACTTTCTTATTGTAGCAGATTTTGTCCAATATGCAAAACGTGAATCTATTCCCGTAGGTCCCGGACGTGGTTCGGCAGCAGGAAGCCTTGTCTCCTACACTCTTGGAATCACAACCATTGATCCAATCAAACATAACTTGCTTTTCGAACGATTTCTAAATCCTGAGCGAGCATCCCTGCCAGATATTGACATTGATTTTTGTTATGAGCGGAGAGGAGAAGTCATTGATTATATCAAAAAACGCTATGGCGATAATTCCGTCACACAAATCATTACCTTTGGAAAACTCAAGGCACGTCAGGTTATTCGTGATGTTGGACGGGTTTTAGGTCTGAGCTATGGAGAGGTGGACAGAATCGCAAAGATGATCCCCCCGGGACCTGGCATAACCCTGGATGGATCTCTACAAATCAATCCAGATCTTCGTAAAGTTGCTGATCAGGATAAAATTCACAAGGAACTTGTTGAGTTTTCAAAAGTACTCGAGGGAATGAATCGCCACGCTTCCACTCATGCAGCCGGCGTTGTCATTGCACCCGGTGAATTAACAAATTATATCCCCCTTTACAAATCTCCTCAGGGCGATATTACCTCCCAGTATGATATGAAGTCACTTGAGTCACTTGGTTTGTTGAAAATGGACTTTTTAGGACTCAGGAACCTGACGGTCATTAATCAAACGGTTATTTTACTTAAAGAGCAGGGAATTGATATTGACATGGATAAAATACCCCTTGATGACCCCGATGTTTACAAGATGTTTTCCCGGGGAGACACCATTGGCGTGTTTCAATTTGAATCAGCAGGAATGAGGGAATATTTAAAAAAACTCAAACCTACCTGTATTGAAGACCTTATCGCTATGAATGCTTTATACCGCCCAGGGCCGATTGAAAATATTGACGATTTTATTCAACGAAAAAATGGTAAGAAAAAAATTCACTATCTCCATCCCAAATTAAAGTCAGTTCTAAGAGAGACCTATGGCATCATTGTCTATCAGGAACAGGTAATGCAGATTGCTAATACCATTGCTGGATTCTCACTGGCTCAGGCAGATATTATGCGACGAGCAATGGGGAAAAAACAGCGGCAGTTGATGAAAACTCAACAAGAATCATTTATTAAAGGAGGAATAAAAAACGGAATTTCCAGAAGGGTTTCAGAACAGATTTATGAACTCATTGAGAGATTCGCTCAATATGGATTTAATAAAAGTCACAGTACTGCCTACGCCTATCTCGCATATCAGACTGCGTATCTTAAAACCCACTATCAATCTGAGTTTATGGCAGCTAATCTCACCAGTGAAATGTCCAACACAAATCGGGTTGTCACGTTGATCAACGAATGTCGTAAACTTAAGATCAGGGTCGAGCCTCCAGACATTAATTTATCTGATATCATTTTTCGAGCAATCAATAATAAAACTATCTCCTTTGGACTGAATGCTATAAAAAACGTTGGAATAAAAGCTCTGAAGAATATCATTGATTCCAGAAATAAAAATGGCCCTTTTAAAAATATCTATCAATTTTGTGAACATCTGGATACCCGGATTGTGAATAAAAGGGTGATTGAAAGCCTCATTGAAGCTGGTACTATGGATTCTCTCGAAGGGAATCGGGCACAAAAGTATGCTGCAGTGGATAGAGCCTTAAGATACGCACACCAGCGACAGGTGGAATCAAATACCAACCAGTTTGATCTGTTTGGCTCCAGTAAAACATCATCAAGCTCTGTTCACACCCTTCTCATTTTACCCGATCTGGATGATTGGAGTCAGTCTGAAAAACTTAAACGTGAAAAGAACCTCATTGGATTTTATTTTACTGGCCATCCTTTATTAAAATACGCTGCTGAACTTGAAGCATTCTCTAACTTTGATTTTTCTGAAGAAGACGACCATCTCCATCCGGATATCATTAAAATTGGAGGGATTGTTCAGGATTTTAAGCTTCATTATGATAAGAAAAATCAGCAAATGGCATTTTTCGTACTGGACTGCATAGGTGGAAAACTTGAAGCTCTCATCTTCCATGAACCATACATGCGATATCAGCCCCTCATTAAAAAAGACCAGCTCATTTTTATTCAGGGTCGTTCTACCACACAGATGAATGATCAGGGTCTTAAAGTCATCGTTGAAAAAGTCTTCTCTCTCGAAGAAGTAAGAAACCGACATGTCAAAAAAGTACATATATTCATCGAAGCAAATAAAATGAAGGTAACGGATGTAGATTCTCTTTACGAGATGGCGAAAAAACACACGGGCAGTAGCCCCCTCCTTTTCCATATTCACGATGAAGATAGAAATGGCAAACTGATTGAGACAGATACAATAAAAGTCGATGCAAACGACACCTTTATAGATACGCTGAGGGGTCTCTATGGTGATCAAAACGTATGGTTAGATTCATGATCGCTCTTATCCAAAGAGTATCAACAGCTACTGTTACCATTGACGAAAACAGCGTTGGAGAAATAGGGGCAGGCTTACTGATATTTCTCGGGGTTTTTGAAGAGGACACAGAAAAGGAAGTTGACTTTCTCGCAAATAAAATTACCGGGTTTCGTATTTTTCATGACGAACACGGCAAAATGAATCGCTCAATCCTGGACATCGGTGGATCCGCACTGGTAGTAAGCCAATTTACTCTCTGTGGTGATTGGAGAAAGGGACGTAGACCAAGTTTCGTTAGAGCTGCCAGCCCCGAAAAAGGTGAATACCTATATAACGAATTTATTTCTCAACTTAAATCAAAGTCTATTCCAGTTGAATCTGGAGTCTTTGGTGCTATGATGGATGTCCATTTGATCAATGATGGTCCTGTTACTTTTGTTCTGGATACCCATCAAGTTAAGTTTTAAATAGAGACAGATCACTCTTCTTTTTTTTCTATAACCTTAAACACTTTTTCACCCGGTTTAGCCATCCTGTATCGTTCGCGGGCTATTTTTTCAATGTATTCGATATCATTCTTCAACCGATCCTTTTCATCCAACAACTTCTGTTGTTTAGCGCGAAGTTGGTCTATTTCTTCAAGAAGTTGTTTCTTTTCTCTTTTTTTTTCATACAGTTTATAAATTCCGTGGTCACCAAAGAAAAATACAATGATAAGGACAAACCCGACGAGTACTAAAATTTTTGGTACGAGTTTTTCCCCACTTTTTCGGCGGCGTGAAGATACACGGCGGCGACTAATTGTTCTTCGTCTTGCCATCAGGAAAGACCCAGTACCTCCTTACCCGGGAATTTGGCATCCGATCCTAATGTCTCTTCAATCCGGATAAGCTGATTGTATTTGCAAATTCTATCCGTTCTGGATGCAGAACCTGTTTTTATCTGTCCATTTCCCATTGCTACACAAAAATCTGCAATGAATGTATCTTCAGTTTCGCCAGAGCGATGAGAAACAACTGCAGCCATTCCATTCTCTCTTGCAAGATCGATGGTTTCAACTGTTTCTGTCACCGTTCCTACCTGATTCAACTTGATAAGAATAGCATTCATTGCTCGAATATCAATGGCTTTCTGAAGCCTGTCAACATTGGTTACTGTCAGGTCATCTCCCACAATTTGGATTTTACTTCCAAGTTTGTTATTCTGGATTGACCACCCTTCCCAGTCATCCTCTGCAAGACCATCTTCGATGGAGATAATGGGATATTGTGACACCAATCTGTAATAATACTCTACCATTTCTTCTGAGGTCAGCTCTTTTTCTTCTGATTCTAAAATGTAGACTTGTCTATCCACATCATAAATTTCACTGGCAGCAACATCCAGTGCAATGAAGAGCTGCTTTCCAATCTGATATCCTGTATTTGATGCCGCTTCCAGAATGACCTCAATTGCCTCCTCATTGGAACGAAGATCCGGGGCGAAGCCCCCCTCATCACCCACAGACGTATTTAATCCTTTTTTCTTTAAAACACTCTTCAGCTGATGGAAGGTCTCCGTCCCCATCTGAAGTGCCTCTGCAAAACTGGTTGCTCCCACAGGAAAAATCATAAACTCCTGAATATCAACGTTATTATCTGCATGCTGTCCCCCATTCAGAATATTCATCATAGGAATTGGAAGAACAGTGGCTTTCCCCTCAGACAAATATGAAAATAATGGAACTTTTTTTGAAGCTGATGCAGCTCGAGCCACCGCCATTGAAATGCCAAGAATAGCATTTGCCCCATACCGTTCCTTATTGGATGTTCCATCCAACTCAATTAATTTTTCACCCAGGGAATTTTGGTCCAGAGCATTTTCTCCAATCCCCGCTGGTCCCAGTATGTCGTTTACGTTTGTAACCGCCTGTTTAACGCCTTTTCCCAGATACCGGCTTCTATCTCCATCTCGCAATTCTACAGCTTCATGTGTTCCTGTTGAAGCACCAGATGGAACGGCGGCACGACCTGAACTGCCATCTTCCAAAATAATATCAACTTCAACTGTGGGGTTACCTCGAGAATCTAAAATCTCTCTTCCTTTTACAGCTTTGATAACAACAGATAACATATTCTTACTCCTTACTTTACAATAGTGAAATTTTTCAATACATAACTACCTGTAAAAAATAACAAATATTTACAGACCTTACATCAGGAAATTTCCTGCA
>JACNLN010000101.1:18095-22314 GCA_014381485.1 Fidelibacterota bacterium | reverse complement strand
GGGATGTTTTTAGACGCTTCTCCAATGACTTCTAATTTCTGAACCACGGCACTAACCGTTTTTTCATCTGAAATAAACTGATCATAATCAAACCCATCCACGAATTCTTGTATAAATCGACATGATTCAAGGATGTTTTTCAAGTACAATGTGGAATCGCGTTTCATACAGCTATCAGATCTTCTAAAATGTATGGTTCAATCTCTTTCTTCATCGCATTTTGAGACAGGACATCCACTTTACAGGAAAGCTTTGATTCCAAATACTGTCCCATCCCAATCAAATCTAATAGTGTAGCGTTCTCATCAAATTTTACAAGAATATCCAGATCACTACTTTCATCTTCTTCATTTCTGGCGTAAGAACCGAATATTCCAATAACATCTCCGTGAAAACGATGAGAAATTTCTCTTTTCAGAGAACGTATTTCTGAAATTATCATTGTTCTGTTATATTTCATGGCACACCTTATTCAATTTGATAAGCTAACATAAATTACAAAATTGTTTATGTTGTTTTATACATTTTCTTCATTTCGGTCAAGTTAACCTTTATTTCGTCCACAAGTTCTTTTGGCACCAGTACTTTCACAAACATCCGCCAGTCTCTTTTTTCAAAGCCCACTTTTTCTTTTAACTTTATACTTTTGCTGTGGACTCCTTGGGCTGCCAGGGTTACTCATCTCAATTAATCCACTTTCAAGAGCCGGGTTTAAGTAGTTTTTTCTGAACGTCGGTTTATGGGACAATCCCAATTTTGCCATAATCTCATTGCTGCTTAACCACCTGATACCCATCACGTTAATAAGTTTTTTTACTTGGTCGGTTACTTGGTCGGTTACTTGGTCGCTGTCGGCTAATTGATTCATGGCTTCCAAGATAGAATCCAACATATACTCAATAAATAGCGTACTCTCACCTGCCTGTCCGCATTGTTCCAAAGCATTGTAATATTCTATTTGTCTGTCTCTAACAATGCTTTCAATGGGAACATACGAGAAAAATGGTTTCCAATGAAAAAGAACCAGACTCTGCCAAAATCTTCCCATTCGTCCGTTACCGTCGATAAAGGGATGAATGAATTCAAATTCATAATGAAATACGCTGCTTACGATCAATGGATGCTCTTTTGTTTTCTTTAACCATTTAAATAAATCCATCATGAGTTCGGGAACGTTTTCTTTTGGTGGAGCTATATGAACAACACTGTTTTGTCCACCAACGCCAACGTTCTGATGTCTAAATGCTCCGGCATTTTTTAAAACGTCATCCATTAGTACTTTATGCGATTCTAGTAAATGGTCCTGATTCTTATAATCAAAACGTTCTAATCTATTATACAGTTCAATTGCACCTTTTGCCTCGGCAACTTCCTTTACAGAACCTAAAACTCTTTTTCCATTCAAGATGGCTGTTATTTGCTTTTCTGTGAGCGTATTCCCTTCTATTTGAAGTGTTCCGGTAATCGTTTTTATTTTACTAATTTTGCGAAGTCTTGAGTGACTAACTTTGAATTCCAGCACTTCAAGCTGTCCAATATTTTCACTAATTTTACTGATCAGTTCAACAATTTTTGATGTAATAGTATATGGGGGTTTGTAAGACATATTCATTTTTTATTTAACACGTTTTAATCTAAATACAATTGTTTGATTTTTTCAACATTGTTCGTTATTTCATTCACAAGCTTTTCTGGTGCCAACACTTTCACATACATCCGCCAGCCCAAAATCCAGGTGATTAACTCTGGGGTTATTCCTACTTTCATTTTCAGAATCAGGTTGCCTTTTTTGTCAAGTTCTACACCCTGAGAATTGTGCCAAATTCTCCCTTCAATATGGTGGCGCACTTCTTTTGAGAACCTGAGTTTTACATTTACTTGCTCACTTGAGAAAAGACCAAACTTCCCTTTCCAAAATTCATTTTCATCGAAGGGATGATCGTTTGGAAAGGATTCATCCAGCAATTCCAGTTTTCTGATTCGTTGAATCGCCAGCATGATAAAGGTTTTGTAGTACCGCACGTAGACAATCACATACAGTCCCCCATTGTAATACACCATTTTTTCAGGTTCAATGTGAAAAGTCTTGTCCTTTTGATCATAAGGGTTGTGGTAGGTGACCAGGCATTTTGTCCTGTGAATAATAGCAGAAATCAGATCGTTGATTGTCTCACCGTGCGGGGAGTAGTCAAATAGTCCGGCGGAATAGTTCTCATAGAGATTTTCAGCTTCACCAGATTCAGTTTCTAAAAAGACATCTTCAGGTACAATTTGATCAATCTTCTTTAACAGTGATTTGATTTCTTTCTCAAAAGGCGTTTTCTGAAATACTTTCAGGTTTGCCTTCAGTATATGAGCTGCCAGATATTCGTTCGTCTCAAGAGGAATGGCAATGAATGAACGAAAGTGACTCATCAATGACCAGGCATTTTCATTGGCTTTTGTTTTTTCAGAGACAAGGGGAATTCCAGCTTCTGAAAGTGCTATAAGATCACGTTGAAGGGTACGTAAGGAAACTTTTCCACCAAATCTTCGATGTAGATCTTTTGTTGTTACATTTCTACCGCTGCTTAATATCTGCAGAATTCGAATGAGGCGTTCTATTTGAGATAAATCAGACATAATCCTATGTCAAATATATGAAATGAAAAGGACAAATATTGTCGTTTTTAAGATTTGTTAATATTGGTGTTTTCAGGACTACGGGTATAAATTTTTGAGAATCTCGATAAAATAAAAATCTGTATAGGGCTCTGCGGTATCTTTTTGATTGTCTCCTTGCTCTTCTCTTCTTCTAAAAGCGTTTTTATCACCATATTACTTTGTTCACATTCTTGGGATGTTGTTTAGCTTGTTCTACTACCTATTTTCCCATTCCGGTTTCCGCTTTTCCAGAAAGGATTCGATCCCTTCATTGGCATCATGTGTTGCCATCAATTCTTCGATATAGAATTTTTCAAGTTTGCTCAATTGGTCTCGAAGGGTCTCATTGAATTTCCAGCGAGCAGACTGAACAGCATACTTCAGAGATGACGCACTCTTGGGCAGGATCTGTTTTTCAACCCACTCATCTGTCCCGGTCAGCATTGAATCACGATCGTCAAACAGCTTTGTGGCAAGCCCCATTTCCAGTGCCTCTTCGGCGTTCATTATCCTGCCGGTCAGTAACAGGTCATCCGCTTTCGCCTGTCCAATTTTCAGTGGAAGAATAACGGATGCAGGTGGTGCGAATACCCCGAGATTAATCTCCGGCTGTCCAAGTTTTGCCGTGCGGTCAATAAAGATAAAATTGCACATCAGGGCAAGTTCCATTCCGCCTCCCAGACACTGTCCTGAAACCAAAGCGGCAGTGGGAACAGCTAAATCGGCTAATGTATAGAACAGTCCGTGAAACTGTTTCAGCATCATGGGTGCTTTATCCCTTGAATGTTCGGGAACGCTGGCACCAAAACTGAAATGATCTCCAGCGCCAATGAACTGAATCAGTTTAACCTGCGGCTGGATATCTTCCAACTGCGTTTGAAGCTCCGCCATCATCTCTGCATCCAGGACATTTGCTTTTGGCGCATTCAACGTCAACCGAATGACCTGACCGTTAAATAACTCTTCTCTGATTATTTTACTCATATGTATTCTCCATTTGCCACACTAAGACTCAAAGAATACAATCAGTCGGGCGCCTGACCGATAAATAAACAGAGATAAACACTTTGTGCCTTTTTGCCTGTCTTGAGCCCTTCGGCATCGCTCAGGATATACTTTGTCGAAAGGTGTCTTGGTGGCAATATTTGTATTTTAATCACTATTTTGGCAGGATAGCTTCAATGAGTTCATCATCCCAGGGGTGTCCCTCCGCCAGCATCCTGCGTAGTTTGATAAAGTCCACCTCACGGTTACCTTTAGGACCCTCATTAAAGGCACGGAATCCCGCTTTTGCTTCCGTCATCATATTCAGTGCCAGCCAGTCACGATTTGTCTGTTGATTCTGATCCCAGTGCTCAAGCTTCTTTTTTCGCAAGCTGTTGAGCGTCTTGCTGGTGCAGTCCGGCATCAGGTACGTCATTTTGGTTGCCAGTGAGTTCACTACATCGTCCAATGGTGTCAGATCAATTTCACCTTCGGCAAGCAGTTTCTTACCGGCTTTGAACTCATCACCCGATTTACGTTTGCCGTAAATTACTGCTCCGGATTCATCCAACCATCGGTCAGTAACCACAAG
>JACNLN010000101.1:16065-17763 GCA_014381485.1 Fidelibacterota bacterium | reverse complement strand
ACACGGCAGATGACCGGCTTGTCACAATGCAGGATGGAGGTAATCATATCATTGAACAGGCGCATATACTGTTTGTATTCAAGAGGACGTCCAGCGTAATACTCCGCATACTCTTTTGTGTTTCCTCCGGTGCAGAAGGCTTTATCGCCTACAGCCGTGAATATTACGGCAACTACCTGCCGGTCCATAGAAGCTTTACGAAATGCTAAAATAATTTCTTTGACCGCATTAGTTGTGTAGGAATTGTACTGCTTCGGATTATTCAGAGATATCCACGCGTTGTAGAGTCCTTCTACCGCTTCTCCGTTTTTATCCAGACAGGGACGGTTTTCGTAGAGGATTTCCTTGAAGTCTATTTCAACTAATTCGTGGTTTACTAATTTTTGTTTCATTTTTTCTCCTTTTTTTATGCCACAAAGGTATTTTAGTTATTTCTTTTGTGATATTCTTGTCTTGTGTGCCTATTTAATATGTAGCTGTATTTCGTAAAATTATTTGTTTTATCCCATCCTCTTTTGCTTTACCACAAAGACTTTTATGTACCATAAATGTTGAATCAACAATTTTAGCTGCAATTTCTTCTAACTTGTTGGGAAGTTTTTTGTATTTCTTTCTTTCCACTTTCATATTTTCTTGGTGACTTGGTGACTTTGTGGCTATATCTTATTCAAAATTAGGTATCAATACTGACCGTTTTAACAGTTTGTGTTCCAAAGTTTGCTGGAATATATCATTAATTCTAGATAGAGGAAAAGTTTCCGTAAACGGCTTAATCTTCAGTTTTCCTTCAGCAACCAGGTTGATCACATCCTGATACAGTTCTGGTTTGCAACCCCAGGTGCCGACGACATTCGCATCAAATGCCATCAGATTACTCAATCGAACTTCCAGTTTATCCAGAGTAAATCCCACGATGGACAAGGTTCCTGCAATACCTAAAAGGGCATAAGCCAATTCCTGTCCAGCTTTGGTTCCAGACATCTCATAGATTTTCCAGCTGTGTGATGGTGCTCCCAGTTCGCGACATACACCTTTCACTTTCTTCTTAATTTCTTTAATTCCCAGTCCGGAGGTGTTTATGGCGTTTGTAATTCCAATTTGTTCCAGTTGATCTAGTTTTTCCTGGGCGATATCTAAAGTTAGTACTTTCGCGCCGAAAATTTGTGCAATTTGAGCAGCATAGATTCCGATCCCTCCAACTCCGATAACCACAGCAAAATCTCCTGCTTCCAAACCGCTCTTGAGGATGACCTGATATGGCGTCGAAACAGCATCAGCAATGACGGAAAGTTCCGGGAGAGTGTGGCCTGTCAATGCTTTATCAGGAACGGGAGTCAGAAAACGGGCAGGCACGACAACGTGACTGGCAAATCCACCGTGAAAATCGTTACCGGGCATTTTCTGACTCTGGCAGATATTACTCTGTCCCTTTCTGCAAAGATCACACTCACCACAGGGAAGCACTGCAGGAATGACAACGGCTTTCCCTTTCAGCTCTGAAGGTCCCTCCAGTACCGTTCCGCTAATCTCGTGTCCAAGGACAAGCGGCAATTCGTGCCGGGTTGGAACGCCGTAGTGCCAGAAACTCAAATCCGTATGACAAACACCACAACCAGCCACTTCCACTAAGGCTTCGCCATTTACAATAACCGGGACGGGATATTCCACCCGTTCGAACGGCTCATCCCTGGCTGTCAT
>JACNLN010000101.1:8877-15869 GCA_014381485.1 Fidelibacterota bacterium | reverse complement strand
GTTTTATACTATCTTTCAATTCCACTAGTTACCACTCCACCAGCTACCGCTCCACAAGTTACCATTCAACCTGTTACCATTTTTGTACTAATACGATTGTGATATTTAATTGGTTGTTCTCTCCTGTTGCGATGATTCCAGTAAATGAATCAGGGTAGTTATAGATTGATTAACCGGTGTCGGTAGATTGTGTTTTTGTCCATATTCTGCGATTCTTCCGTTCAGGTAGTCAATTTCCGTTGGAAGTCCTTTTTCCAAATCCACAAGCATTGAAGGACGATGGTAACCGCCTCCCTTCAAATAGTTCACACAAAAACGCTTGAAATCCTCATCGAACTCGATCCCCTCAGCCTTTGCAACCTGAACCGATTCTTCAATAATTGCCGCCGCCAGTTCCAGCCCTTCCGGAGAATCCATCACCTCTTTCATCGTCAAGCGGGTAATTGCACAGACGGGAGCAAGGGCGGCATTCAGAATTGCCTTCTCCCAGACATAGTGCTGAATATTATCAGGAATTTCTGTTTCAAGGCCGTCAGAAGTGAGCAGTTCAGCGAATTGCTTTTCAACTGCTTTTCCTTTTGGAGTTAATGCTGCAACATAGTTCGGCGGATTAAAGAACGTAACATTCACACTGTTTGTATTGCTCATACTACCGGCATAATTAACCACCATACGCAACGTTCTATCTTCACCCACAACTTCTGCAATTTCCAATTCGTTATATAATCCATTCTGAACGCACATTACAAACGGTTTTTTTGACGTCATTCCTGAAAGTTGGGTTGTTACATCTCTTAAATAGGAAGTTTTCACCGAAATGGCAACAAGATCAAGATCATACCGCCCCAACTCTTGAACTGAATAACATCCTTCAGTTACGTCCACTTCTTTTTGAATTTTACCCTCTAAACGGATACCCATCTTTTTCATCTGGTCAATTCTATTGCGATTAATATCGCAGGGAACCACGAATGCTCCTGCTTCGATGAGATGAGCGGCTAATGTAGATCCGATTGGTCCCATACCTACAATACCAACACGCAATTGATTATTACCACTATTTTTTGTCATAATGTTTCTTCAAATCTTATTATTTTCTTTTGCTACACCTGTCCGGTCAGGGAAGATCGCGAAGATTTATGAAGGAAAAAGTGAAAGTATTTTATCCCAAACTTTTCTCCTTTATCAATTTCTCTGTCTTTCATATATCAAGACTTTGCGTTTATTCGTGTTCTTCGTGGCAAATTAATTAACCTTCTTTGAAAATCTCTCCCGCAGAACCCTGTGTAGCACCTTTCCGCTTCCGGTGTGAGGCATATCTTCAAATTTCAGGAATCTTACTTTTTTCGGACATTTAAAAGAAGGCAGTCTATCCTTACAGAATGCAATAAGCTCTTCTTCGCCAGCTTCTTTACCTTCTTTCAAGACCACAAAAGCGGTTACTTCCTCTCCCCATTTGGAATGTGGAAGTCCCACAACAGCTGATTCCAACACATTTTTGTTTTGGCCTATGACGACTTCAACTTCAGATGGAAATACGTGTTCGCCACCGGTGATGATCATATTCGCTTTTCTATCCACAAGATAGAAATATACATCTTCGTCCTTTTTGGCAAGATCCCCCGCAGAAAAATATTCACCACGGAATGAGGCTTGGGTTTTTTCCGGAAGTTTATGATATCCCGAAAACATCATCGGACCGCGTGAATAAAGTTCACCTATCTCACCTACATTGCATTCCTTCCCGTCTTCAGATAAAATTTTAACAAAATCGGTTCCAACGGACTCCCTGCCAATCGAACCCGGTTTTGTCATCTGCTCATAAGGTTTCAATATTGTAACAATACCTGCTTCTGTGGAACCATACCCTTCATAAAGTTCAACTCCAGGGAAACATTCCATAATGCTTGATTTTGTCTCTTTCACTGCCGGAGCACTTGAACACAGAAGTTTTTTCAACGACGTCAAATTCAACTTTTCCCTTTCCTCTTCGGGGACAGACAGGATCAAATTGTAATGTGTGGGTATCAGCGATATGAAAGTGATTTTTTCCTTTTCCACAATCTTTAACACCTCAAAGGCATCGAAACCCATTGCCGGATGGATGTAGATGGCAGCTCCTATGTAAGTAAAGGTGAATGAGAAAAAGGTGGAATTTACGTGGCAGAGCGGCATTATCGTCATACATATATCGTCTTCTGTGAACCCAAAATCAACCGCATTAATCAAATAAAATGCCACGTAGGACTCGTGTGATCTCAATACCCCCTTGGGAATTCCCGTAGTCCCCGATGTGTAGAGCAGTACCCAGATATCTTCCGGCTTCACATCAGTGTCTGGTTCAGCGGCATCGCCTTGCGACACGAAATTCTCATAATCGCTAAAGCCTTCCTTTTCCTCCCCGACAACGAAAAATCTCTTACCAATGTTGGGAATGTTGTCCTTCACCGAAAGTGCTCCATCTAAAAAGGAGTGGTGAACAAAAAGGGTGGTAGCATCGGAGTCATTTACGATATATTCGATATCTTTTGGCGCCAACCGGAAATTTATTGGGACAATTATAAATCCCCATTTAGCCGCAGCAAGATATAGCTCCACGATCTCAATGGAATTTTCCAGCAGGACCGCAAATTTATCGCCTTTTTTCATACCAAGACCGGCAAGTCCATTTGCAATTCTGTTTACCCTTTCGTTCAATTCTGAAAAGGTCAATTCCCGGGTGGCTTCCTTCAGAGCGATTTTGTCTGGATTTTTTCCAGCGTGAATCTTTACCATTTCCCCCAGATTCATCCAGTTTGCCATCTTTTACTCCTGAATTCTAATTCGTGCATCAACAATAACGGCTCCCTTCGATTCATCCAAAACCATTACAGGATTCAAGTCAAGTTCTCTTATTTCCGGAAATCTTCCAACAAGATGGGAAACTCTCTTAACTATACTGATTAACGCTTCAATATCCTTCTTTTTTTCACCCCTTACGGAATCAAGGATTTTATAGGCTTTTGTCCTTTCAACCATTTCACCTGCCTTGTTGTGACCGATGGCAGCCAGTCCAAAAGACACATCTTTCAAGACCTCCGTGTAGATTCCCCCCAGACCGACCATAACCAGATGTCCAAGTTTAGCCTGATATGTAGCACCTACAATCATCTCCACCCCGCCTGATACCTCCTTTTGTACGATTATGTTTGCCTGCTTTCCAAAACTGCCCTGATACTGCTGATATACTTTTTTCAGCTCATCTGAATCTTCTATCCCCAATGTCACACCACCTGCATCAGATTTATGAACAATATCCTCCCTGTCGATTTTGAGAACGATGGGATAGCCAACCTCTGATGCAAAATTCAAGATTTCCTGAAGGTCTTGACTTGAAAGATAGGGTGCAAGTGAAAATCCACAAGCGTTTAAGATTGAGAACACATCCTTCTGCGGCAGGAAATCAACTTTTGCTTTCTGGGCATTTCGTAAAATCTGTTCGATCTTGCCGTCATCAATTACAAAATCAATAATCTGATCTTCAATTCGCTTTTTGTATTTGCCATATTCAGCCATTTTGCCGATAACTTTTGCTGCATCCTCAGGGAAACTATAAACCGGTATACCAGCGTCTCTCACAATCTCAAGTGTATTTTTCCACTGGGATTTGTTAGTCATTATGACAGCAATGATGGGTTTTTCTGCTGTTTTTGCAATCTCCGTCATTCGTCTGGCGACTTCTTCACAATCGACAAAAAACGGCGTGATAAAATTCACCAGCACAACGTCAATTCGTTCATCTTCAAGCAAGGCATTGATTGCGGCTTCATATTCGTTGGGTCCGGCTGTTGCCAGAATATCCACCGGATTGTTTATGGAAGCCACTGCGAATTGGGATTCTTTCAAACTTCTTTTCGTTTTTTCAGAAAGCTCAGGAAGTTCCAGTCCGGTTTCAACACATTCATCTGCGGCTACGATTGCGGGTCCGCCAGTGTTAGTGATAATTCCGACTCCATTTCCTTCTGATGCAGGCTGTTCAGAAAATGCAATGGCAGCACGGCACAGTTCATCTGTATTCTTGAATCCAACAATTCCACATTTTTCAAATATAATGTCCGTTGTAGTGTCCTTTTCAATCATAGCGCCTGTGTGAGAAGTGATTGCCCGGGCACCTTCTTCCGTCCTGCCGGTTTTCATCGCCAGTATCGGTTTTGTCGGTGTTATCTTTTTTGTGACCTCAATGAATTCAGCTGGATTATCCAGACTTTCGATGTGGAGAACAATGACTTTTGTTTCCTCATCCTGTCCCCAGTATTCAAGAATTTCAGGGATGGAAACATCGCACGCATTTCCGTTTGAGGCGTACATTCTGATTTTGATACCCAATTCAGAAAACCTGTTGTTAACCACCTCACCGATTCCACCTGATTGAGCCAGTATGGAAACATTACCTGGCTGTATTTTCGTGAATGTAAAATTCGCATACACTGAAACTTTCGGATCGGTGTTCATAATTCCCTGGCAGTTTGGTCCGAAAACTCTGATATTGTTCTCCTTAGCGATTCTTACTACCTCATCCTCAAGTGCCTTGCCTTCCGGCCCGATTTCCTTAAAACCCGCAGAATTAATAATAACAACCTTAACCCCTTTCTCAGCACATTCCAGCATCATCTGTGGAACCAAGGTATTCCGCACCACAATGTGTGCCAAATCCACTGCTCCCGGAATATCCTTCACACTCTGATAAGCCGGGAGATCCAGGATATATTCTTCCTTGGGATGAACAGGGTAGAGAGGACCTTTAAACTCAAAATCAATAAGATTATGTAAAATTCTGTATCCGATAGAGAGTTTCTTATTCGATGCTCCAATAACCGCTACTGACCTTGGTCTGAATAATGCATCAAGCATTCAACCCTCCGTTGGTTTTCCTTCTAATGCAAAGAGAGCCGCACCGAAAGCGCCTGTCAATTGGGGAAGAGGGGGAACAAATATCTTTTTACCCAATTTCTCTTCAAACATCTTAACCAGGAAAGGATTATAAGCCACGACGCCTCCTGTCATCACAATGTTGTTCTCCATCGGATCCATCTCAATTGCTCTTGTTATAACTGAATTGAAAATACCTTTCACAATATTTTCCACCTGCTCACCCTCTCGAATTTTTGTCAGTATTTCCGTAGCTGTGAACACCGTACAGTAGCTTCCAATTTCGATATTCTTTTGCGCTTTTTCTGCAAGCCTGTTGAGCTGACCCAGTTTCACATCAAGACGATTAGCTATCTCCTCCAGGAAGGCTCCCGTCCCAGCTGCACACTTTCGATTCATCTTGAAACTTCCCCTTTCCCCCAATACATCAACTCTGATAACTTTACTGTCTTGACCGCCGATATCAATTAATGTGTGAGCATTACGAAAAAAATGGTAACTCCCTCTGGCGTGACAGCTGATTTCCGTTTTGATTCCGTCTACATAGGGGATATTTCTTCGTCCATATCCCGTTGCGACAATAATGTAATTCTCTGAACCTTTAGGATCAGCATTTTTCTTCGCTTTGCTAAAAGCTGTGTCAGATGCGGCACGGAAATCCGCACCGGAATTGTTCACCGAATAACCAACAACCTCCTTTTCAGCATTAATAATGACCGCTTTCGTGGCGGAAGCACCGACATCAATTCCTGTAAAATAGTTCATTAAGGTCTATTTGTGCTCTTCATTATAGTAACACTGTTCTTCTATACAACTTCCAATTGTTCGACAAAAGCTTCTATATTAGTCTTTGCTTGCTCTTCTGAAAAACAGCGTAAATCATTCAAATCCCCATTTATGGTAAGTGTGGGGATATTCAATCTTTTCTGGAGTCTCTCTGGCATTCCATAGCGGTTGTTGGAATTGTTCGGACACGTCTTTGCATCGTGGAACAAAATACCATCCAGTTTATACTTATGAACCATCTCTTCGATATATTTTTCCTTAAAATTTTCATCCCTTACAATGAACAATTCTGTGTAAGCCCGGGCAAGGCTCATAAAAGGATATTCAGGATCAAAAGCTTCAAAGATCCAGCTGTTGCAGTAGGTCGAAGCGACCACAGCCGTTTTAAGCTCGATGAAAAACTCTGAGAGGTTACGAAGTTTTCCCCAGATTGGCATTCCTTCCCAATAAAGGCGAAATTTCTCACCATCAACCGCACCTTCGGTGTTTTTAACCTTTTCTTCCAGCTCCTTTAAAAGCAACGTGTAATATTCAATTGCCGTTTCAGTTCCTCTTAATACAACCGCTGGTCCCATTTGAATCGTCCCATCGAAGAAGCTCATAGGTGCCGGAACAGCCATATTTGTCTCAAGAACTTTTTTCCAAAGCTGGGTGCATTCGTAAGAGCGGGTCAGCACTTCCCGAAATTTGTCTATATCAAACTTGTTGCCTGATATAGTTTCAAGATGAGGAATCAAATCCTTAATCTGTTTAGTGATACTTTCCAGATTATAGTCTGATACATTGCCAATACAGCGATAAGTTGAAATTCCCAGTGTAGGAACTTTTAATTCTCTGGCGTACCAGGAAAACCAATCCTGCACATCCCTGCATTGATTGGTGTTATAAACTAATACATCCGGCTTGGGAACCTCATTGATTCCCTCATACGCTAGTGAAAGTGGAGTTTCTTTTTTAATGAATGCGCCGACATCACTTGTCAGATAGGAACAAATATCAGGAGAATAACCGATAGCATTGGCAACGGGAATATAATTGTTTGCCATTCGTGTAGTGCCCAGCATAGCTCCATGGTTCTCCGGGTAATAGACTAAAAATCCCAGGCTCAACAAAAGCTCTCCAGGTCCAACGCTTGTGCACCAGGCAACAGGAGGAGATCCTTCTTTCGAAGCTCTGTCCAATTCGTAAAAATAGTCAGCCATTATTTTCTTCATCTGACTAGTGGCTTGAATCTTCTTGATTAATCTTTTCTTTTCTTCAGCCATTTTTTTTCATTAACAATATTTTTTAATTCATAA
>JACNLN010000101.1:5349-8589 GCA_014381485.1 Fidelibacterota bacterium | reverse complement strand
GTTCAACCAGTTTAGACCACTCTTCGCAAAATTCTTTTCTCTTAGAATCCCGAAGCTCACCAATGACCATCTTCTTATTCTGATTTTTTTCCTGTTCATTCAGTAGAAGGTACTTACTTCGCAGAATTGTATTTCCCCGGTACCACTCCCAGATTTCTTTGTTTTCTTTTAGGTTGTTTTTGTCCGTGTATCCGGTTGGACAGGGAATAAGAATCTCAATAAACGAAAATCCTTTGTGAGAAATCCCTTTTTTGATGTTTGCTATTGTTTCATAGGGAAAACCAAGTGGCCAGCGCGCCACATAAGGAGCTCCTGCTCCCACAACCAGATCAGCCAGATCGAAAGGCTCCTCAATATTTCCGTAAGGACTGGTCGTTGTAGCTCCCTCTTTTGGAGTCGTGGGAGAAACCTGTCCGCCAGTCATACCATAATTGTAGTTATTCATCTCTATCACAGTCATATCCACATTCCGTCTTGCGGCGTGAATCAGGTGATTGCCACCAATGGCGGCACAATCTCCATCTCCAGTGAAAACGACCACTTTCAGTTCGGGATTTGCCAGTTTTACACCTGTGGCAAAGGCAATGGCACGACCGTGAGTTGTGTGCAGTCCATCGGCTTTTATGTATCCGGGAAGACGGGATGAACAACCGATACCAGAGACAAAGACCATCCTGTCAATGTCTAGTTTAAGTTCATCTATAGCTCTCAACGTGTGGTTCAAAACACTTCCAATACCACATCCCACACAAAAGATTGAAGGGTACATCTCCTCTCTCAGGTATTTTTTGATATTTTCTGCTTTATTAAACATATGACTCAATAAATATTGATATTATCAATCCTTTACTCCCCCGACTTTGTCGGGGCTCAGTACAAGTTTTAACACTTCCCGGATGATTGCATCAGGATGGTGAATCCTCCCGCCTATACTTGGTATTCCTACCACCTGACAGGTATCGGGTACATATTCTTTTACTTTGTGAATAATCTGTCCAAGATTCATCTCCGGGATAATGATCTTACCGACTTTTTCTCCCAACATTCTAACCTTTTCTTCAGGAAAAGGCCAGATACCGATCCAACGAAAATATCCTGCTTTAACTCCCTGTTCTCTCAGTGACCTCACAGCATTCAGAGCGACTCTGGAAGCAATGCCGTAAGAGGCAATGACAACTTCTGCATCATCAAGATATAATTCTTCAACCATTGTCAGATTTTCTCTCTGACGGGCAATTTTTTTAACCAGCCTGTTAACCAGCTGAGTGTGTTTGTCGGCATCATCTGTGCAGGGAAGTCCTGTCTCATCGTGGGTCAAGCCTGTAACGTATGTCCGAAATCCAGAGCCAAACGTAGCCATCGGCGGTACCAGTGAATCATCCACAGCACGGAAAGGTACATATTCATCCCGTCCGACTTCAGGTTCTTTCCGTTTGGCGAATTGAATTTCGTCATATTCTGGTATTTCTACTTTCTCCCGCATATGTCCAACTTCTCCATCGGTTAATACGACGACGGGATTCCTGAACTCATCAGCAAGGTTAAAAGCGCGAATTGTGAGATCAACGCATTCCTGAACACTGTTGGGAGCCAGAGCGATAATCTCATAATCCCCGTGAGAGCCGTAGCGGGTTTGCATCAGGTCTCCCTGAGAAGGTTCTGTAGGCTGGCCAGTGGAGGGTCCCGATCGCTGGACATTAATGATTACGCAGGGTGTCTCCGTCATACAGGCATAGCCGATATTTTCCTGCATCAGTGAGTACCCGGGTCCTGAAGTATTGGTCATTGCTCTGACTCCAGACCAGGAAGCGCCTATCACTGCAGAAATACTGGCGATTTCGTCTTCCATTTGGACAAAAGTCCCGCCAATTCGCGGCATAAGATTAGCCATTGCTTCCTGTGTTTCTGTGGCTGGAGTAATCGGGTAACCGGCGAAAAATGTGCAACCAGCAAGAATGGCGCCGTAAGCACAGGCAATATCACCCTGAAGGAAGTAGTGTTTGTCCTCCAGTATTTTGCGGATTCTATCGTAGTTGGTTTTATCCATTTTTACTTACTTAACTTTTTTAGTACTCTTACCGATTTCTCCCAGAGACCACCCTTCTTCAAATGCTTTCATATTGATTTTTTCTGTTCCCGCGGGGATGTTTTTCTTTATTGCCTTTTCCAGTGAAGCGCGTTTCAGCACACCCGTTGAAGCAGCGATATAACCCAGCATCACACTGTTTGCCACAACTTTTCTTCCCAGATTATCAGCAATTTTAGTAAACGGTACGCGAAAATGGGATTTATCATTTGAATCAACCAGATCCTTATCAATAACCACAACGGTCTTTTTGGAAACTTCAGAAATATACTTGTCAAAAGCAGGTTGAGATAGAGCTATTAGGATGTTTGTATTCAGAACTTTAGGATAGTCTATTTCCTCTTTGGATATCACAACATCCGATCTGGCAGCACCACCGCGTGACTCCGGGCCGTAAGATTGAGATTGAACAGCATTTTTGCCATCGATAATGGCTGCCTCACCCAAAATAACCCCGGCAAGGACAATTCCCTGTCCGCCAAATCCGGCTATCTGTATTTCAGTTCGCACTTTGCTGCTCCTTAACGGGTAATTGTACCGTAGTATTTTTCTGTAAATAAATTTGCAACCAATTCACAATTTAAGCTTTTGTTTTTTCCTTCACTGCTATTAATCCCAATTTATACCCTTCTGAGAAAGCATCAAGATTTTTTTCTTCTGTTCCCCGTGGTGCGCTTTCTTCCACCGCTTTTTCCATAGATTTCCCCGAAATAGCCTTCACAATAGGCGTAATAAAACCAAGCATCACGGTGTTAGCCATTATTTTTCGTCCAAACTTTTTAAATGCAATATCCGTCGCTTTTATTCTGTAAGGTTCAAAGGGAGAATCACTATCAGGTTTGACAAGGTCATCTTCGATAATCAGAATCCCTCTCTTTCGAAGTTTATCAATATACATTTCGTATGCCGGCTGTGAAAAAGCCACCAGGACATCCAACTGATCAATCTCAATTTCGTGAATGTCCTCTTTTGATATTATAACATCGCTTTTGGAGGCGCCACCCCGGGATTCACTCCCGTAAGACTGAGTCTGAAGAGCATTCAGGTTTTCTTCTAGGGCAGCATTTCCCATAATATATCCTGAAAGAACAATTCCCTGACCACCAAAACCGCAAAAACGGATGTTCATTTTACTCAGATTGCTCCTTCCCTTC
>JACNLN010000101.1:0-4362 GCA_014381485.1 Fidelibacterota bacterium | reverse complement strand
ACTCTTAACCTCTTTCGTTTGCAATAGCCACAGAGACATCCCGATATGTTCATTCGCTACGGGACAGGCAGAGTACTTTATTAAAATGTTTGAATATAATGGTTCTCTGTGTTCAATTAATTGCATTTTTAAAGGATGAATCATTTTATCCTATAATTCTTCAGCCACGGATTTACACGGATAAACACTGATAGTATTGAAGTATTGAATAATGAAAATTATCTTCATAAAAGTACTTTGTGTCCAATGAATAATTAAGACTTAATCTCCTTTTATCTATATTTTTCTCTGTGTCTCTGTGGCATCTAATTATTAAAAAATTTCTCAATTGACTCAAGAATCTCATCGATGGTATGTGAGAGCCCGCCTATTTTAGAAATGGACTCCACTTCGCAGGAAACAAATCGCTCTATTTCTCTTGAAAGCTGTCCAAGATTCATCTCGGGTACTAATATTTTTCTCACACTGTTATTAAGATTTGTAACAACGTGCCTTGGAAAGGGCCAGATGGAAATAAAACGGATAAACCCCACTTTAAGTCCTTTTTCCCGTGCTCGCAGTACTGCGCCATAACTTGGTCTTGCTGAAGCACCATAGGAAATCACAATCACTTCAGCATCTTTCATAAACTTACTTTCAACTCTCGTGATTTCCTCTCTTTTTGAGTCAATTTTTGAATTTAATCGACGAATCAGTTCGTCGTGAACCGACTGGGTTGTAACATCCCTCATCCCATTCTTTTTATGGGTGGAGCCAGTAACGTGAACGAAATGACCGGTTCCAAATTTGATCATCGGAGGTACATCCTCTCCGCCAAATGGAAAATCACCATTGGTTGTATATCTTCGCTCCTCAAGAACTATTTCTGACGGATTACCGGGAAAGGTAAGTTTCTCCCGCATATGACCAATTTCACCATCCATAAGGAGAATAACGGGATGGCGGAATCGTTCCGCAATGTTGAAACATTCGATAGTGAGGTCAAAGCATTCCTGAACAGAGCCCGGAGCCAGAGCTATCATTTCGTGATCCCCGTGTGTACCCCATCTGGCTTGCATAATGTCACCCTGAGCCGGCTTGGTCGCCTGACCGGTGGAAGGTCCCGATCTTTGCACATCAATAATTACGCAGGGTGTTTCGGTCATTATGGCGTATCCAATATTTTCCTGCATAAGGGAAAAGCCGGGTCCCGATGTGGCTGTTAATCCTCTTGCACCAGCCCAGACTGCGCCGATCACTGCCGAAAGGGAAGCAATTTCATCTTCATACTGAACACAGAAGCCGCCAACCTGCGGTAATATCCGGGAAAGTTCTTCCGCAACTTCAGAGGCGGGTGTGATGGGATAGCCACCAAAGAAGTTGCATCCACCCCAGACAGCTCCGTGTGCTGCTGCTTCGTCACCCAGCATAAAAAAGCTTTTCTTGGCATATTTTTCGTAAAACGGATGCATAAAATAATTACTCGTTAATTACCATAATTGAAAACTCAGGACATAAAAGTTCACAGAACCGGCAGCCAATACATTTTTCTTCGTAAGTCGGCACTGGTGGATAGTATCCCTTTCGATTGATTTTATCAGAAATCTCAAGAACCTCCAGTGGACAGAAGTCTATACAGATTGAACAACCCTTACAATATTCTTCGTCTATTTCTATCATCTAAATAACCGTCTAATTTATTATTATTTTGAATGCAAAGAATTGAATTTCAAAACAAATCATCAAGATCAGAATCTCCTCCCCCTGGCATTTCACCATATTGCTGCAGATACTGCTGTATCAATTCACTTTCCCGTTGGGAGTACATTTTGTTTTCCTCATACTCAAAACGGGTAGCATTTTCGTTTTTACTCAACTCTTCCAGAAGAAGCTCCCTGAGATTTGCTGTTCCACAAATAGCCAGAACATTATTGTTGTCATCCAGCAGCTGAAACACACCTTCGGTAACCGGAACCTGATTAATCATTTCCTCATTGAACATCAGCCACTTCGCAGGCGGAGACGGATTGGACTTGACAGCCAGCCGCAGATCACACTGCAGGCAACGCTTTGCTTCCCTGACGGCCTGTTCCGCATCGTATCCCAGAGAAATTTCTGAAAATCCCTGCCGTCTTGCTTTCGGCTCAAGCTCCGGGATCTCTTCCCGCTGCCATAGTGCAAAGTTCTCATCACGACCAAGATGTTGATTTGGTGTATTTCTTTTAAACAGAATTTCATCAATATCTCCCGTTCCTCCCAAGGACTTATCAATGGATGTTGCAGCCTTTCTGCCGGCAACAATCGCATCAATAATAGTTCCTGACATTGTCGTTATGTCTCCACCGGCATAAATTCCTTCTTGTCCGGTTTCAAGGATATCTTCGTTCACAACAATAAGACCATTGTTGACAGAAACAGGACTGCCGTTTTCTAGGAAGGACAAATCGGTAGTCTGTCCTATGGCAAAGATGACCTGATCTCCTTCTATAATCTTATGATTATCACCGAAAGTCGGGGAAAAAATTCCCTGATCATCGAATACACGGGTGCATTGAACAAGTTCCACACCATTGATTTGTCCGTTTTCGCGCAAAATTTTATGCGGTCCCCAGGATGGCTTCAGTTTGACCCCTTCGGCAAGAGCGTTCTCAATTTCCCAGGAATGAGCCGGCATCTCATCACGGCTTTCCAGACAGACCATTGTAACTTCTTTTGCTCCACATCTTCTGGCGCTCATTGCCGCATCAACAGCCACATCGCCACCGCCAATCACAATTATCCTGTTTTTCAGTGTAATTTCTTTAGCTTCCGCCACCTTTGCGAGGAAATCAATACCCCACTTAACATCGGGTGAGTCAGATCCTTCAATTGTAATGCGATGGCTCAACTGTGCGCCCATAGCCAGAAACACAGCGTCATAGCCGTCACTCATCAGCTGGCCTAATGTAATATCTCTGCCTAGGCGATGTCCGGGTTTGAAATCAACACCAAGAGACAGTATATCTTTAATCTCTTTGTCTAAAACGTCACGCGGAAGGCGATAGGCTGGAATGCCGTAACGCATCATTCCGCCTGCTTTTTTTCTAGCCTCAAAAATTACAACCGAATATCCCTGTTTCCGCAGATAAAATGCGGCAGTGAGTCCAGCAGGTCCCGCTCCCACAACGGCTACCTTCTTACCGGTATCCGTTTTTGCCTGCGAAAGTTTCTTCCAGAGTTCATCATCGCCATCAGCGACATATCTTTTCAAGGCACAAATGGAAATAGATTCGTTCACTTCTCCTCTTCGGCAGACATCTTCACAAGGGTGAGCACAAACTCTTCCCAGGATACCCGGAAACGGCACCTTTTCCCGAATTACAACATTTGCCTTATCCCTTTTCCCTTCGGCTATCAGCTTTAAATATTCAGGGGTATCAATATGCGCCGGGCAAGCCTCTCTGCAGGTAACGATATCCTCTTCCTTTTTTCCAGGGCGTACAGCCTTGTCCATCAAGGCACCTGTGGGGCAGACTTCCACACAGACGGTGCAGAACTTGCAACCAGACTCTTCCAAAGAGGGTTTTACGGTCCCAACCTGTATATTGCCATTTTCATCATACACAAAGTTTAAAGCTTCAACACTCTTCAAATCGCGGCAGGCTCTGATACATCTTGTGCAACCGATACAGAGATTATAGTCCCTTTCAAAGAGTGGGTCGCCTTTGAAAACTGGTAAATCTGTGAGCAACCACCTGGGGGTTGAATCAGAAATCCCAACGTAATTAGCAACGTTTTGCAGTTCACAATGGCCAAATAGTGGACAACACCACTCGTTTTCAGGCACGTTGGAGGAACATTGTGTCAGGCTGCATCCTTCCTGCTGGGCGCAGGTTAAGCACGTATGAGGGTGTCGGGTAAGTATGGGAGTTAGGTTTTCCTGTCTTGTGGTTTTAATCCTGTCATTTTCTGTTGTGATGATCATATCATTTTCGACCAATGTGTTACAGGATTCCACCAAATCTGGCATCCCTTCGACCTCCACAACGCAAAGACCACATCCTTCTGTAACTGTTTCAGGCAAAGCATTTTTCAGTGTGCGTTTTCCCTGGTAAACAATTTCGGCTGGCTGTAGGTTTTTAGCGACAGGCAGGTCAGGATGGGAGCAGAGAGTCGGGATATAGATTTCTGCGCTTCGGGCTGCCTCCAGTACAGTCGTCCCGTTTGGGACTTCCACCGATTGATCGTTTATTGTCAAGCTTATGTTACTCATCTACAAACTCAAGTTTCGTATGCAATTGGACTAAGTTTGTAGAAAGGCAAAATATTTTGGGTATAGTGGTATAGGGTATGGGGTATAAGGAATAGGGTATAGGTGTTGGACGATTTAAGTTGATTGTCGAA
>JACNLN010000083.1:20213-22643 GCA_014381485.1 Fidelibacterota bacterium | reverse complement strand
GATTCATGAGCAATGCAGAAATCTTTTCCACCAGTCTCACCAACAATACGGGGATACGATTTATAATTGCTGATATTGTTACCTATTGTTTTCCACATACTTTGGAACGTATCTGTAGATCCAGTAAAGTGAATTCCTGCCAGCAGTTTGTGTTTCATTACGGTAGGACCAACCTTTGAGCCGGGAGCAGGAATGAAGTTAATGACACCATCAGGAAGTCCAGCTTCCTTGAAAAGCTGCATTAGAAAGTAGCTTGGATAGACAGCACTGGAGGCTGGTTTCCAGAGAACTGTATTTCCCATCAATACTGGAGCTGTTGGGAGATTCCCAGCGATGCTGACAAAATTGAAAGGTGTCACCGCAAAAATGAACCCTTCCAATGGACGATGTTCAGTGATATTCCAAGTGCCAGACGGAGAGTAAAGAGGTTGGTATTCATAAAGTTCCTGAGCGTAATATGCATTGAAATTGTAAAAGTCAATGAGCTCACAGGCAGAATCAATTTCCGCCTGGAAAACATTTTTACTCATATTCAGCATGGTGGCAGCATTTAGTAGATCGCGGTATGGACCTGCAAGCAGCGTTGCCATTCTTTTGAAGATTGCCACCCGGGACTCCCAAGGCATAGTTGACCACATTTCCCAGGCCTGCTGAGATGTTTCAATTGCCGTTGCTATTTCCTGTTCACCAGCCAGATGATAAGAAGCCAGAACGTGTTGATGATTATGGGGCATTACACATGTGGCGGTATTTCCAGTTTTTATCTCCTTGCCACCAATGACAAGAGGTATTTCAATTTCGGTAGACCTTAATTCTTTTAGCGTATCTTTTATTCTCGCCCTCTCCGGGCTGTTAGGAGCATAAGATTTTATCGGTTCATTGGCTGGTTTTGGAACAACCACAATTGAATTTGGCATAAAATTTTCTCCCTTCAATTATTTTTAAACCTTTTAAAAATGTGGTGTAAATTTATTGTTTATAGGTTGTGATAAACAAAGGAAATAGGGAATAAAATAGTACAGTTGTTCAGACAAGGATGTTTTTTTGTTAAGGACGTTCCGCAGGAATTATTTTTAGATAACCCTCCTAACTTTCCAACTGGAGATTATTTACAACAGAACACACATAAGGTAGACTTATTAATGTGATAAATTTCAATACTGTCCAAATAATTTCACCATAACATTTATTTAATGCAGATGTGAAAAAATTGAGGAAAGCGAATAACAAATTGACAACAAGACCTATATTGGTTAACTTCATCTTTGCAAATGTTGTTTATCAATAGACAGTTGACTTTCACAATCTTTATCATTCAAGAAATCGGTGGTTTTATTTAAAAGGAAATTAGGTATCACTGGTTGGTTATCTGGAGATCTTGCAATCGATCTTGGGACTGCCAATACCCTTGTTTGGCTTAGAAACAAGGGGATCATTATTAATGAACCCTCTATTGTTGCAAGATATATTAATGACGGTTCTATTATAGCTACTGGAAATGATGCGAAAAATATGGTAGGTAAAACGCATCGGGATCTTGAGACGATACGCCCGCTGAAAGATGGTGTAATTGCTGATTTCAAAATGACCGATGGTATGCTTCAGGGTTTTATACGGAAGATTAATTTCAATCGCATTGCTCGACCGAGGATGGTTTTGTGTGTCCCAAGTGGTGTTACTGAAGTGGAGCGTCGTGCGGTAAAGGATTCTGGTGAACGGGCTAACGCCCGAGAGATATTTCTCATTGAGGAGCCTGTAGCTGCAGCCATTGGAATCGGACTTGATATTGACAAACCGGTTGGGAACATGATCGTCGATATTGGTGGCGGTACTACTGAGATCGCCGTGATTGCTTTAAATGGTGTCGTCACAAAAGAGACCATTCGGGAAGCGGGGGGAGAAATGGATGAAGCTATTGTTCACTGGTTTCGTACTGAACATAAACTTGAGATTGGTGAACCCACCGCAGAGAAGATTAAAATTACTGTAGGTTCGGCAATGCGGATGAAACAGACCCCTATCCAGGTGAAAGGTCGTGATCTTGTTTCGGGTATCCCTAAAACAGTAGAAATTTCATCAGATGAGATTCGTCAGTCTATGAAAGATTGTGTTACTCATATCGTAGATGCTGTGAGAAGAGCTCTAGAACAAACCCCCCCTGAATTAGCTGTTGATATTCTTGATCGTGGAATTATTCTAACTGGAGGAGGATCTCTGTTGAAGGGTTTGGATCAAAATATTCGTGAGCGGACGAATCTTCCAGTTAACGTTTCTGAATCTCCCCTTCTTGATGTAGTGACTGGAACTGGTATAGTTCTTGAAAACCTCAAGAAGTATGAAGATGTTCTTATCTAACCTGTTTAGTTTACCTGCCTGCCCTCCCGACAATCGGAATGGAGCAGGTTGTTTAGCTTTCCACCCTGTCAGGCT
>JACNLN010000083.1:2763-20088 GCA_014381485.1 Fidelibacterota bacterium | reverse complement strand
GTTTCGGGATTAATCAGATATTTTTATTACTCCGGCAATGATTAACCGTAATATTTAAGTTATACACTCTATGTTTGACGTTCTACGTAAGAATTATACAGTGCCTCATCTTTTATCATCTGTAACACTTTACGTTTCACGCATTACTCATTACGTTTTCCGTATTACCAACCTCCACTTTATTACGGATTCAGCACGAGCTGGTTGGTATTGTTTATTCCACAGGGTGAATAATTCGGATTAGTCTTATTAATGCGTAGACTGTTAGGTTTTTTATATGAACGTAGAGAATACGTCGCCTTACTTCTTACTGTAATTCTATCCTTATATTTTATCTTTTCCAATAGTTCGCCAGAAATCCAGATTCTCCGTGGAAAAGCCAACACGGTTTTCTCCATAATCTACTCACCAGTTATGTGGGTAAGAGGGATTAGTGAAATTCGGGTGGACAATGAAATTCTTCATGAGAAAGTAATGCAGTTGGAACTCGTTAATTCATCACTATTGACTTATAAAGAGGAAAATGATCTACTACGATCGATGTTGGATTATAAGCGAGAAACACAAATGGAATTGGTTTCTGCAAGAGTTATCAATATGGGCATTTCTCCAATGACCACCTCAATAACTATTGACGTTGGGAAAAATTACAACATTGAGCCAAATATGGCTGTTATTAGTATTCACGGGACCGTGGGGAAAACAGTCACAGTGGGTGATAAAGTTTCCATCGTTCAAATCATGCCTGATTACAATTTCAGGATCAGTGCAAAATTAGAAGAGAGTGGATCTATTGGAATATTACGATGGAAAGTGGGGGAAACTTTTGAATTATGGGAAATCCCAAAACCGGTGGAGGTTCGGATCGGTGAGAGAGTTCTAACCTCGGGATTTAGCGATATTTTCCCCCCCAATCTCCCTATCGGTAAGGTAACTGGGATCATCGATCGTCGTGAGATGCTCCATAAGATTATCATTGCTAAGACATACACAGATTTTTCATCACTGCAACATGTTTTCGTAGTGAAAAAGTAAAGATGTTAAATACACATTTGCGAACAGTAATAATTGGCTTTGGGATTTTTCTCCTTCAATACTTTTTATCAGAACATATTACCATCCAACAAATTCGACCTGACTTTCTAGTAATTTTTATTATCTATGTAGCACTCAGTCAGGGTAGCTTCGCGGGAGTCATTTATGGTTTTTGTTTTGGTTTAGTGGAAGATTTGGTTGGAGTTGGTTCTCTCTTTGGTCTTGCCTCCTTGACTAAATCAATTACTGGATTTTTAGTAGGTTTTCTTCATGGTAAATATCCAAAACTAAATCCCTTTGTTTTCCACCTTTTATGGATATTGATTATTTCAACACATTTTTTCATCTATATATATATTCGATTTCAGACAGTTTATGAATCATCCATTTTTATTTTCTTCAAAACCTGGTTTCTCGCACTTTGTTACACATTGGCGTTTGTTGGTCTTTTTCAACTTATCCATCCCATCCATAAAGTTTACCCAACTGATTAATGCTCAGGAGTGAAAATTATGTCCCCGTTTCTCGCCGAAACGTAGCTTATGGCGTGATTATTGTACTTTTTGCCTTACTAATAGGAAAATTTTATTACCTTCAGATTTATCAACATGAAAAATATCGTGAGCGGGCTGATTATAATCGTATCCGTCTGGTTACTACTAATGCCCCACGGGGATTGATTCTTGCTAAAAATGGAAAGATACTTGCAGCAAACAGGTCGGAATATACCATTTCAGTTATACCGGTTGAATTAGTACAAGTGGATGGAGTATTGGGTCGACTTTCTTCATATCTTGACCTGTCTCGTAGCGATATTGAAAAGAATATGATAAAGTATGGACGCGGTCGGTTCTTACCAGCGAGAATTTGTCGGGGTATTCCCATAGATAAATTGAGTTATATCGAGGAACACAAAAATGAACTGCCGGGAGTGATGTATTCGGAATTCCCTGTTCGACTTTATCCTGACCCATCCAGTCCGAACTTGACCCATATTCTCGGGTATTTACGTGAAATAGATAAAGAAACTCTAAAAAAGATGGATGGAGGAGAGTACCAGCTGGGAGATTTTATTGGTGCTCAAGGAATCGAGAAACAATATGAGCTCACTTTAAAGGGAAAGAAAGGGCACTTATACTATCAGGTAGATGCAATGGGTTGTGAAGTAGGGCTGGTTCAGGATCGACCGCCTGTACTTGCGGAACCCGGTGAAAATATTACTCTGACGATTGATGCTGATTTGCAGGCTTATGCAGAAACTCTTCTTAATCGCAAAATAGGCGCAGTTGTTATGTTAAATTCCATAACTGGGGAAATTTTAACGATGGTGAGTAAGCCTGATTATCGACTGGATAATTTTGCTGGATTTATAGATACTCATCAGTGGCAACAATATCTCACGGATCCTGCACGACCACTTTTAAATAGAGCTACAATGGGGTTATATCCACCTGGATCTGCAATGAAAATAATTACAACAATAGCTGCACTTGAAAATGGATTGGTGAATTCTAATTGGGCTATTGAATGTATGGGTGAATATTTTTATGGAGATCGAATCTTTGGGTGTTGGAAACCTGAAGGGCATGGTATTGTAAATATGGATAAGGCTATTACCGAGTCGTGTAATATTTATTTTTACCAGTTAGTTCAACGTATGGGACTTAATCAATGGTATAAAATTGCGTCTCAATTTGGTTTTGGACAATTAACGGGTGTGGATCTGCCAGAAGAATATTCTGGGTTGGCTCCAGATAAAGAATTTATGAATAAAAAATATGGTAAAAGGGGTTGGACAAAAGGATATCTATTAAATATTGCCATTGGTCAGGGAGATATTCTGGTAACTCCGCTTCAGATGGCGACATTTGCTGCCCGACTGGCTACAAAGGGGAAGGTTGTTATGCCAAGGCTTGTTTCGGAACCACTAATTTCGGAATCTAATAGAATGGAACAGAAAGTAAAACTATCTCGCTCAACATGGTCTACAATTTACAAACTGATGTACAAGGTTGTAAATGATCCTAACGGAACTGCATATTCATCACGTGTTTTTAATCGATCAGTGAAATTCTATGGTAAAACAGGAACAGCTGAAAATCCCCAGGGCAAACCACACGCATGGTTTGTAGGATTTGCCAATAAAGGTAATCAGTCCGTTTCTATCGCTGTCTTGATAGAAAATGGTGGACATGGTGGAGAATCTGCCGCCCCTATAGCAAGTAAAATGATCCAATATTTTTACGGAATCAATTCTGAAATCTTGACTTTGCAATGAATAATTTCGTCATTAAAATTCGGGAAGTTCCAAAACACTGGTTTTTCATTGCTTTAGTTCTCACGGGTTTTGGGCTCTTAACTCTATATAGCATTTCTTACCATTCAGAAACCTCACTATTAACTTCCAGATTTATAAAGCAGATATTTTGGTTAGGCGGGGGATTTTTAATATTTCTTGTCACATTTTCTATACCAAGACGAATTATTCACAAATATTCTTACTTAGCTGTGGCGGTTGTCTTCATTATGCTGTTTTTACCCTATGTTACGGGTAAAATAGCAGGTACTTATCGATGGATTCAACTGTCAGGTTTTACTATTCAGCCATCTGAATTGTTAAAATGGCTTATCATTATAGCGTTAGCGCGGTATCTATCAGATCACAATCTACAAATGGACAAATTTCGCTCTACGCTTCTTCCAATAATATTCGTGCTTATTCCAACAGCAATCGTTGCAAAACAACCTGATTTAGGATCCGCAATTATTTTATTTGCTCCAACAATTCCACTTCTATATTGGGCAGGAGCAAGACCTTTGCATATCTTCCTTGTAATTGCTCCAGTGATCAGTGTTGTAACCGCCTTCAATTTATATACGTTCTCCATCTGGATCTTAGCTGTTGGAGTGGTGCTCTACCTATCAAAATCAGGTATAAAAATTGGGTTGATCAATTTTTTTCTGAATGTTTTTATTGGTCTTTTTACACCATTTCTGTGGAATCAACTTCAGCCATATCAGAAAGAACGAGTGTTGGTCTTAATTGACTTATCCCGGGATCCTTATGGAGCTGGATATCAATTAATCCAATCTATAACAGCCATTGGATCGGGGGGATTTCTTGGTAAGGGATTTGGAAATGGAACTCAAACTCACTTAAAATTTTTACCGGAACAGGAGACCGATTTTATATTTTCTGTGATTGGAGAAGAATTTGGGTTTGTTATCGTTGTGTTAATTTTAATTCTATTTGCAGTTTTAATCTGGAAAATTATAAAAACTTCCTTCGTTGCTGACGAACGATTCTCAAGTCTGGTACTTATTGGAATCGCAACCATACTTCTTTCCCATGTATTCGTTAACGTAGGGATGACAGTGAATCTTTTACCCGTAAAGGGATTACCGTTGCCTTTTCTAAGTTACGGTGGATCCTTCCTTATATCGTGTTTCGCTATGCTTGGACTGGCTATGAATATGACTGTAGAAGATATTGAATAGAAGTCAGATATTTTAAAAAACGTTAGTGAATTATGAACTGCTGATTATATGAAGTACTCATAAAAATGAGAATATGATTGAATATCATCATATTAAAATTTAAATTTGAAAGTGTTTTGAAATGTTAAAAACCATATATAGGTAACATCTATGAAAAGATCATACTTAACTATCCTAAAGACTATTTTAGTTGTTTTTCTCACCATTTCTTTGAATTTCACTATCAGTGCACAGGAGAAAAAATCAACATCAAAATCGCAGAGTAAGACCTCACCAGAGTCTGATAAAGTTGAGCAGATTGTGCAAATATTGATTAAACAGAGGGATAAAATCAAAGAACTTGAGAATCAATTAAATCAGGTTTTGGGAGAATTGATTCCTGATATTAATAGCACACTTGAGGCAATAGTAAAAGCTAAAGCCCAATCTGATAGCGCAACTATTATGGTGATAGATCGATTAAATTCTCTTCGGAATAAAATTAAAATTCTGGAGGATAAAGCATTATACTCGGATAGCACAAACTTTGAAATTTTGACTCAACTCGTGATGATTGAGAATAAAATTGTCACGTTAACAAGAAGTTTTAATGAACTCTATGAAATTCGCAGTTCAACTTCTTTAGATGAGAAGCAAAAAATCAGTAAGACTGACTTTAAACAGAATTATGTGCAGGCACTTGGTTTCTATCAAAATAATGATTTTCAAAAGGCAATAGAGGGCTTTTCTGAATTGGTGATTTCTGATCCAGGACATGAACTTGGGGATAACAGTCAGTATTGGTTAGGGGAGTGTTATTATTCATTAAAAAATTACAAACGAGCCATTATTGAATTTGAAAATGTATTGTTAAAGTATGATGATTCAGATAAACGGGATGATGCTCAACTAAAACTTGGTCTATGTTATAAAAATATTGGCAATAAAAGCAAAGCAGCTGAAGAATTTATAAAACTATTAGATAATTACCCGGATAGTGAATATCGCCAAAAAGCTGAGAAATACCTTCAGCAGCTTTAATAGCCAATCACATCAAATTAAAGGAGTTTACCACACATGCCTATGAAAACGTATTTTTTAACCACTGAGATTATCCCCTTTGCTGAAACTGGACTTCTGGCTCAATATTCAAAATATGTTCCTCTCAGATTGCAAGAACTGGAACACGATATTCGATTGACAGCACCCAAATATGGCTTTATCAGTGAGCGTAAGTATATTCTGAGAGAAGTGATTAGACTCAGGGAAATCAATAGCACGTTTAATCATCACGACGTCAAAGCATCAGCTAAATCTGCCTTTATTCCCAGAACTCGGGTGCAGGTTTATTTTATGGAACATGATGAGTGGTTTCAACCCTTAAATCCTCTTCTTTACAAGTTTAAGAATGGTCGCCCACTGCATGATAACGATGATAGATTTGGCTTTTTCGGGAAAATCGCACTGGAAATGTTAACCAACCTGTTCTGGAGTCCCGATATTATCATCTGCAACGATTGGCAATCTGCATTTGTCCCAATTATCTACAAGCAACATTTCGAAAGTCTTGATTTTTACAAAGATATTAAAACAGTACATATCATCCATTCTCTGAATGACTTTAGTAATATCTCTGGTGAAACATATGAAAAACTTGATGTTAAACTCCCCAAGGAATTGACAGGTGAAAAAGTGAACTCACAAGCTGTAGCAGCTACTTTCGCTGATATGGTTATTGTCCTGGATACTCCTGAAACCAAACTATCGAATGAATTACCCAAACAGTCTGGTTTTAAACCAATATTTGAAAGTCTCGAACCAAAATTAAAAACTCTTACTTTAAAAGAAGCAAATGAAGATAATTTGTTGGTTCTAGCAGAGGAGATTCATGAGCTTCTTCAGACCTTATCCTGATATCCTATCAACTCATAATTTTATTATTATTTTCTCCCATTTGCCTTGAGAATTAATCCTAAACTTCAGATTTCCATTACAGGGATAGGTTTTCTTCTGCTTCTTTCTGCGTCATGTACGGAAGATCCATACAATTTGAATCTTGATGATACCCGCCTGAATCCATCTTGTGATTCAATTACTATAAAACAGTTTACATCATATCAAGTCCCACCATCGGTTGGTTCTTTTTCAACTCTCTTTCTCGGAAACAGAGATGGTTTTAAGGTTCCATATACCTTATTGAGATTTGGTGATTTAACTTCTTTTAATGATTCTTCTTACAAAATTGATAGCGCTTATTTTCAAATTACAGTTGATAGTTCTAAATCCGATGAGAATGCTAGTGATGATCAGCTATCACTTTACTATATGCAGCTAGACTCAAATTATTCTGAGTCTTCCACTAATTATAAAAATGATAACTGGGTGATACGAGACAATTTTCTCATTTCTTCTACTGCCGTGCAGGATACCATAGATACTCTTACCATTTTACAATGTCTTCGTTTCGACATAGATACGACCATTATTAATTCTTTGATTGACACCAGTTCAGCTGAATATCTATTTATTTTACAAGCTGAGGATACATCTAAAATTCATGCATACTATTCTAGCGAAAGTTCATCTTATTTCCCATTACTTACGGTTCATTACACATATACAGATACGACGCAGTTCGATACAAGTGCGAGTTTTGGTTTAAGATCAGATGTCTCCATTATAGAACCTCCGTCAATTTCATATGCCTTTGATTCATCCTATGCTTATCTTGGGTATGGAGCCGGATTGAGAACCTTAATAAAATCTGATATTGATAACGTTGAAATCCCTAAAGAAGCAGTTATCGTAGAAGCAAATTTAATTATGACAGTATCTTATGAAGAAAGCGACTTATCTGATTCATCACAATTCAAAGTACTCGCATACAGTCTTGCTGACTCGGTTGAAAATTGGTGGTGGGGTGATACGCTTTTAGAAGATATTTATTACGAAGATATTGATCTCTATTCATCCAGTGAAACAATACAAGACTCGATACTGACTCTTAATGTGAAAAATATAGTACAATCTTGGACAGTTGGTGCATCAGAAAATTTTGGATTTGGATTATTAATAGTGGACAGTCATTCAATTTTTGATTATGCCGCATTTTATACATACTCCGAAGCCGATACTGTAAAATGGCCTTATCTGGAGGTTCTGTATGAAGCTCCGTAATTATCTGTTTGTATTTTTTCTTACGGTTTCATCATTGTTTGGTCAAACGCCCTATAATGCTGTAGGGTATGGTTTATTTATTGATCAAGTTGATGCCGCCAGCTTTGGTCTCGGTACGGCTGGATTTGTACCCTCATTTAATTCAGTTTCTTCTATTGGTAATCCATCTACCTGGTCAGAGTTAATGTTTACGTATCTCTCCTCTCATTACAATACGGGAGCGGTTGAATTTCAGGAACAAGGTGGTAAATCATATTTTGGAAGATTAATAAACAGTGTTTTCATTGTTCCTATTAAACAGAAATATGCATTTGGATTGGGTATTCGTCCACTAACCCGGAAGAAGTTCTATTTGAACGATAGCGATTTGGAACCTTATGTCTTTTCAGGAGACACAATATCTGTATCGAAAAATATAAAAGGGAGTGGGGGAATCAGCAGTTTTTATATCGCTGGTTGTTGGAAATACCGAGAAAACAGTACAATTGCTGTTCAAATGGATTTTTTATTAGGGACATTTTCTGAAGTAACTACATCAACCTTATCAAATTCTACCTATCCTATCATTTATCAACGTTCTCTTCAATTTAATGGAACTCTCTTGTCGTTGTTTCTGAAACAAACGCTTACATATTTACCGATAAAATCTACGATTTTTCTAATGTATCAACTTCCTGCTGGAACGACAAAACTATCAGAAACAGATTATCATCCCTTTGAGGATATCGATAGAAATAAAGAACATTCATCTCAAGATAATCCTAATCCTTCTGATGTAGATGCAATAACAAAAACACACACCAATTTTTCTTATCCGACGACGATAAAATTTGGTTACACAGGGAATTTGTCCGGGAAACATTTTGTTTTATTCGAATATGTATTGAGAAAGTGTGGGGGAATAAAGGAATGGGACTATCTTCATACTTTGAAGTCCGAGAAGCCCAACATTAGCTTTACCAATGATGAAAGAATTAGCATCGGCTATTTGAAGGAGGGTGATCCAAAGGTTAGAAATATATTCGAAAAACTACACTTCCGATTTGGAATATTTCAACAAAAACATTACATTTTTGGTTTTAAAGGGATATCATATGAACGTGGTTTTTCCTTTGGATTGGGTATTCCATTTGGGTCAACACACAATCAATTAGATATCGGATGTCGTATCTCAGAGAGGGATGGTTTTTTAGTAAATGAAAGAGAGCGAATAATACAAGGTACCGCAGGAATAACAATAGGAGATATTTGGTTAGTAAAAGGGAGAAGAAGATAAAATGAAAGTAAGTTTACGGTTTCATACGATGGTCAGATCTTTACTTTGGATTATTGGAATAGTTATTTTTTTTATTACTGCTTGTGTTCCACCTCCGGCAGCGGAGGAAGAAACAGCAGATAAGGAGCAGGCTTATCTTGACTCTCTCAGGAAAGTGAAATGTCCACGATTAATGAGTAGTGCAGCTGAGTATTATAAAAACCGAGATTGGAAGTCTGCCACTCTTATGTATAAAAAAGTTGTAGAATTGGGCTGTGATGAAGGTCAGGAGGAGGAAGTTTTTCCATATTGGGCTATAGCTCATGAAAATTTAGGAAATTTTGACAGTTCTGAGTATGTGCTTCTTCAAGGTTTAAAACGACTACCTGACAATCTCAACTTGCGAAAGAGACTTGCATATGCTTACAAGCGAAAGGGAGATGTTGAAAAGGAGATTATGGAGTATGAAAAAATCCTTGATTTGGTTCCAGAAGATATTGAATCAATGACCAGTTTAAGTGATTTATATGCCAAAGTTGATCGGTATGGTGATCAAATCGATTTAATTAAAAAGATACTCGTGATTGAACCCAATAATCGGGAAGCACAGGGTGATCTTACCATTGCATATAAAAAAACTGGGAAAGATCCCCTGGATATTTATCGTAAGAGGTTTGAGGATAATCCCGGTGATCTTTCTTTAGGGCTTGATCTGGCGGAACAGTTAATGTCGAACAATGAATATGAAGAAGCAATTTTGGTTCTTTCTCAGATGATGCGGATTGAATCTGATAACAATTCTGTCTCAAGAAAACTCGTATTTACAAAATTGGCAAAAGCATATCAAAGAGTAGATAAACTAAAAAAAGCTTCAAGTGCTTATGAAAAGTTATTTGAATATGATCGACGGGATTTCCGAACAGCCCTTGAAATCGTAAAGATAAATTCTGAAATACCTGATTTTGCGAAGGCGATTACGTGGGCTGATAAGGCAATTACTATTGCGCCATATAATGGTGAGACATACGCGGCTAAGGGTGAAATATACTACAAAGCTTTTCAAGAGTGTAGAAGCGACCTACCCAATCTGGATGATAAAATAATCGCAGGGCTTGCCAATAAATACCTGCTAAAGGCGGAAGAAAATGAATATTTTAAGAAGAAACCTAATCGGGAATGGCTTGAGAAATACGAACTTGTGTTTGATAAAACCGACTGGTTTATGCTCGATACTGATGTAAAGCAGACAGGTGAAGTCAAACCCTCTGGAAGTTGTTATGATTGGGTCGAAGAATCTCTTAAAAAACAACCAGGATGGAAATAGGTTTTGTTAAGTTGTGATCAAAAACTGTTGATTATTTTTTTATCCCGCTTTTGTGCGGGAAATTTTTTATTATGTTTGACAACCATATTTGAAAAATATAAGAAATGATAAGGAATGCAGAGATATGTCAGAATATAACGATAATTATTTGTATGGATATCTAAAAGATTCAGATCCTGATTTGTATTCCTCCATTTTTAAGGAAGTACAGCGACAGGATGGAACCTTAGAATTAATTGCGTCGGAGAACTTTGTCAGTTATGCTGTGCTGGAAGCCGCTGGTGGCGTGATGACAAATAAATATGCTGAAGGTTATCCAGGCAGGCGATATTATGGTGGTTGTGAGAATGTGGATATTGCAGAGAATTTAGCCAGGGATCGTGTGAAAAAGCTGTTTAATGCTGAGTATGCCAATGTTCAGCCTCATTCGGGTTCCCAGGCAAATATGGCTGCCTATTTTACATTTCTTCAACCGGGTGATACTATGATGGGACTTGATCTTGCCCATGGTGGACATTTAACCCATGGTAGCCCTGTCAATTTTTCTGGGAAGTTATTTAATGTGGTTTCTTACCAGGTGGAAAAAGATACAGGAAGAGTTGATTTTGATAAATTATTGAAAAAAGCTCGAGAAGTAAAACCGAAAATGATTGTATGTGGAGGTAGTGCCTATCCAAGGAATATTGAATGTGAGCAGTTTCGTGAGGTGGCGGATGATGTAGGAGCATTTTTAATGGCAGATATTGCTCATCCTGCTGGATTAGTAGCGTGTGGAATACATCCAAGTCCGATGCCGTATTGTGATGTAGTGACCTCCACAACTCATAAAACACTTCGAGGACCTCGTGGCGGTTTGATTCTGATGGGTAAAAATCGGGAAAATCCGTGGGGAATTGTGGCGCCAAAATCGGGACGAACCAAAATGATTTCCGAATTGCTTGATTCCAATGTTATGCCGGGGATTCAAGGGGGACCACTAATGCACATCATTGCTGCTAAAGCCGTTGCATTTGGGGAAGCTCTGAAACCTGAATTTAAAGTTTATTGTCAAACCATTGTAGATAACGCAAAAATGCTGGCGCAGACGCTCCTTAATAGAGATTATCAACTCGTCTCAGGTGGCACAGATACCCACGTGATTCTTGTGGACTTAACCAATAAGAATATCACGGGGAAAGCGGCTGAAAGGGCTCTAGAAAAAGCCGGCATCACGGTGAATAAGAATATGGTTCCTTTCGATGAACGAAGTCCAATGATCACTAGCGGTATCCGAATTGGAACTCCTGCTGTAACAACCCGGGGAATGGGAGTTAACGAAATGAAAGAAATCGGAGATTTAATTAACCGAGTAATCCAGGATCATAAAAACGAGAAAGTATTGGAGTTGGTAAGGCACCAGGTAAACGAACTATGTTCAGAATTTCCACTCTATTCAGAACTTCAGATGTAAATATATCTAATCTGTATTCTTCCATTTTTTTAGAATTGTCATTGAATACACTTTGTTGATTATCAAATATAGGAAAGTTAAACTCACATTTGGAAATATGTCATCTTAATAATAGTAATGAATAAACTACTATGTATATGTAGGTCTTTGTACCCAATCCCAATTTGGTTTATTTTACCGGTTGCAATTTTTCTGTCTGGATGTTCTTTTCAACAAATTGCCATCAAAAGTCTTGTAGGATCAGGAGAACATCTGGCGGATACTTATCTCACTGAAGATGACCCTCAGCTTGTTAGGGAAGCAATGCCGTCTAACCTGAAGATGATCGAAATGCTCCTGAATCAATCACCTGATAATCCTGATCTGTTGCTCACGGCATCAAAATCCTTTACCATGTATGCTTATGCTTTTATTCAACAAGATGCTGATCGGATGGCTGTTAAAGATATACATAAAGCAAAAATAATCAGGAAAAGATTAGAGATATTGTATAGAAGAGCAAAGAATTATGGATTAAAAGGATTGGAAGTTAAGTATCCCGGTTTTGACCGTGAATATAATATCAATCCTCAAAAAGTATTATCCCGCATAAAATCTGAGGATGTTCCTTTTCTTTACTGGACTGCAGTGGCATGGGGCGGATTGATTAGCTCAACAAAAGCCAATCCAGAAGCTATTGTTGATTTCCCAAACATCGGATATTTTCTTGAGCGCTGTTTAGAGTTGGATGAAGATTTTGATAATGGGGCTCTTCATCAAATAATGATTTCATATGTTATGTCCCTTCCAGATGCTGGGAATGATGCTGAAAAAATTGCTCGAGAACACTTTGAACGTGCAGTTGAAATATCTTATGGCAACAATGCTTCTGTTTATGTTTCATTTGCAGAAACGGTAGCAGTAAAATCCCAGAATCGGGATGAATTTTTAAGTTTATTGGATCAAGCTTTGAAAATTGACGTGGATAAAAATCCATCAACCCGTCTTGCAAATATTATTGCACAGCAGCGAGCACGGTGGTTGAAAGATAGAATGGAGGAATTGTTCTTTTGAAGATTATTAAAAAGATATTCTTGTGCTTGATATTCATTGGTGTTCCATATTTGTTAACTGCTAAGCAGTTGGTAATTAAAATGGCTACGCTAGCACCGGAAGGTTCTCCGTGGCATGAAATTCTCGTGGAAATGGGTCAGCAGTGGAAAGAAGTGACCGATGGTGAAGTTATACTTCGAATTTATCCCGGAGGTGTTGCTGGGGATGAGCAGGATATGATCCGGAAAATTCGAATTGGGCAGATTCATGCTGCAGCTGTTACCATTGAGGGAATGACCGTAATCAGCGCCAAAATGAACGTTTTTTTCATCCCGTTGTTGGTGGAATCGCTTGAGGAGCTGGATTATATCCGAGCCGGGTTGTTACCTGAACTCAATACAGACGTCAAGCGAAATGGATTTAAAATCCTTACCTGGGCAGATGTGGGATGGGTATATTGGTTTACCGATGAACAGATAATATTGCCTCAGGCATTACAAAAAAAGAAACTCTTCACTTGGGCAGGTGATTACCATTCTTTAAGACTTTGGAAGAAAGCTGGATATCACCCTATTCCCCTAGCTGCTACTGATATTTTACCTTCTCTTCAGACAGGAATGATTAACGCTATTTCCACTAATCCCATTGTTGCTTTATCGTCTCAATGGTTTACTCATACACCTCATATGCTTGACCTGAAATGGGGATGTATCATCGGTGCCCTTGTCATCAGTAACAATGTGTGGCAGAGAATACCTGTGGAGTATCAATCCGTGTTACTTGAGATTGCGGAAGAAACGGGAATAAAGGTTCGTGAGATTATACCAACGGTAGATCGTGCTCTTGATGTAATGGGTGAACATGGACTTCAAATTCATTCGCTTTCTCCCGAAGAGAAAGAAGAGTGGATTCGAATTACGAAATCATTCTATCCTTATATTCGTGGATCTCTGGTTCCCGAAGAAATATTTGATAAAGCCATAAAGCTGAAAGAGGAATTTACCACCTTAAAACCAAAGACAAAGAACCCGCCAAATTAAATTTGAAAGTTTCCTATAATAATTACAGAAAGACCCTTGTTGAGAGGTTAAACTGGGGCGAGGATATTCTTGCTATGGCAGCCTTTTTAACCATGGCTATATTTCCGTTTTTGGAATCGGTTTTACGTTTGTTCAAATTAGGTGGGATAACTGGATCTGCCGTGGTGGTTCAACATCTGACACTCTGGACAGGTTTTCTCGGAGCTATTTTGGCAGCTCGTGAAAACAAATTGTTAGCACTAACAGGACCACACGGCTTTACAGGAAAAGAGAAACCCAATTTATTGTATTGGTTTGCCAGCGTTGTATCATTAAGTGTTCTCCTTTCACTGACGTGGGCAAGTCTCCAGTTGGTACTCGTGGAAGCGAGATTTCCAAATAATATTTTGCCGGGTGTACCCATTTGGCTGGTTCAGGTGATAATGCCAGTAGGATTTGCATTGATTGCTTATCAAATATATGCAAAGAGCAGTACCGACAGGGTATTGCGATCGATCATGTTGTTAATTGTTATTGTAATGGCAGCTCTGGGAGTGGGTGAAACAACACCGAGTGGTATGGTTATGTGGCTGGGAATTGTCTCTCTAGTAATTTCACTTGCTTTTGGTGCTCCCATTTTTGTGGGATTGGGAGGAATTGCCTTACTTCTATTCTGGCATGCTGGTGTTCCTGTTGCTGCCATACCTGCTGAAACTTATCGCATTGTTGTATCTCCAACCTTACCGACGATTCCTCTCTTTACCCTTGGCGGGTACCTCCTTGCTGAAGGGGGAGCTTCAAAACGGATGATTGAGGTATTTCAACAATGGTTCGGCTGGATTCCCGGTGGCACTCCTGTAGTGGTAACATTGCTCTGTGGATCTTTTACAGCGCTTACTGGGGGATCGGGTGTTACGATTCTGGCATTAGGAGGATTGCTATTTCCACTGCTTCGTGCCGAGAAATATTCTGTTCCTTTCTCAATTGGATTAATTACTGTATCGGGCTCTCTTGGTTTGTTATTTCCGCCAAGTTTACCAGCCATTATTTATGGGGTCACAGCAGGTGTTGCTATTAATAAAATTTTTATCGCAGGTATCATCCCTGGACTACTGCTGGTATTTTTAGTGGCGATATGGGGAGTAAGACAAAGCGTCATAAAAAAATACAAGCGAAAACATTTTAATCTTCGAAAGGCAATGACCGCTCTCTGGATAGCAAAATGGGAAGCCATTCTTCCTGTGATCATTCTTGGAGGAATTTTCAGCGGGATTACCACGTTGGTTGAGGTTGCGGCTTTCTGTGTTATTTATGTGCTGATTATCGAAACGTTGGTATACAAAGATCTTGAATTTAGCAATATACCACAAATCATTGTTGATTGTGCCACTCTCGTTGGTGGTGTTCTCATCATTCTTGGTGTCGCTATGGGATTGACCAGCTACCTTGTGGATGCTCAGGTTCCTATGCATATTCTTAATTGGGTTAAAGCAAATATCGATAGCAAAATTGTATTCCTTTTTTCTCTGAATATCTTTCTGCTTATGGTTGGCTGTTTGATGGATATTTTTTCTGCTATTATTGTAGTTGTACCTTTGATAGCTCCGATTGGTATTCATTTTGGAGTGAATCCCTTACATCTTGCGGTGATTTTTATTGCTAATCTTGAACTGGGATTCCTGACTCCTCCTGTTGGTATGAACTTGTTTCTATCGGCGTATCGATTTGACAAGACGATGCCAGAAGTGTATAAATCAACTCTGCCATTTTTTATAATTCGACTGCTGGCCGTTCTTGCTATCACATATTTGCCAATACTTTCTCTCTGGCTTGTGGGTAGATAACCGTACATTATTTATATGGCAAACTCATTCTATTTCTTGACAAATGCTTTCTAAGCAAATATATTCGCCGAGTGTTTTATAATGAAAAAAATGTAGGTGACTTCGGAACAGTTAAACTAAATTTTAGTTTAAGAATCATTTAAATAATAATTGATTACATTGGATGTATAGAAAGATGAAATTAATAGTTATACGACCTTTTCTATTACTCTTGCTTCTTTTGAGTCAAGCAGGGGCTGTCAGCGAGGCTGGGGCTATTTTCCTATTGATATCTCCAGGAGCGAGAGCAGGAGGTATGGGAGAAGCCCAGGTTGCCGTTGCAAATGATGCTTATGCCAGTTACTGGAACCCTGCTGGTTTGGCGTTTTTAGAGGGTACTGAAATTGCAGCTATGCACGTTAATTGGCTACCCAATTTGGTTTCTGATATGTATTATGAATTTTTAGCATTCCGGAGACATTATCCTATGCTGGGAACTCTCGGTGGTCACATCATTTTCTTAAATCTGGGTGAACAAATGCGGACGGATGAAGAGGGAAATGAACTGGGGACCTTCACCAGTTTTATGTTTGCCTTATCAGGATCGTATGGTGCACATATTTCCAGGAATTCCTCGATTGGGTTAAATGTAAAATTAATGTACCAGAAACTTGCCGATATTCCTACTGGAGCAGAAAAGGGAAAGGGAGTTTCCACAGATTTTGCTTTTGATATTGGTTACTTAAAAAAAGGATTTTTACATCCTCGATTTGATTTAGGTCTTACTCTAACGAATGTTGGACCAAAGGTTGCGTTTATTGATGAAGCTCAGGCAGATCCTATGCCAACTAACTTTACGCTGGGTCTTAACTATAGATTGGTGGACACCGAATTCAATAAGTTTAGCCTTGTAGTTGATATTGATAAAATGCTTGTTGCCGCTTATCCGGATATGGATTGGGATGGAGATGGCAAGGTGGGTGGATATGATGAAAATGGACATGTATCATCCGTAAACCCTGACTATAACAAAAAAGGTCAGAAAGAATCGGCTCATACAGATCCTATTTATCTGGGTATTTTCACATCCTGGTTGGATGATTGGCTTTTAGGGGGGGATATTGACTGGGACGGCAACGGAAAAATTGGTGGATATGAACTTGATGAAAATGGAGATTTTGTCCCGACAGAAGATATTGACTGGAGTGAGGATGGTTATGGTAAGTATAACAAAGATGGTGAATTGGAGGTTGGAACGGGTGACGATAGAAGCTTTAAAAACGAGTTGGATGAACTTATTTATAATTTTGGAATTGAGTACTGGTATTCAAAATATTTTGCTCTCCGTGCTGGGTATTACTGGGATAAAACAGGGAAAATAAATAATCCTACTTTTGGTGTTGGTTTAAGATTTGCAGGATACGGTTTTGATTTTGGATTTACTTCTGGCGAGCCCGGTCATCCACTCACAAATACTATGAGATTCTCACTCAACATGGAGTTTTAAAAGGAGCATTCGTTAATGCATTTTGTTATCCTGCGGTCGTATGATTGCAGGATTTTTTATAACTTCGAATAATGAGAAAAATCGTTTTTATACTGTTTATTATTTCTCTATTAACGGGACAGTTTGCTCCCAGCATTGGAGATATTACTGTATTGGGAATCCGAGTTTCATTTAAGCATGATAGTGACGAATCCACTACTGGAGATGGTACCTTTCTTGTTACTCA
>JACNLN010000083.1:0-2236 GCA_014381485.1 Fidelibacterota bacterium | reverse complement strand
AATCATCTCCTTTATGAGGAAGCAGAGGATATTTTTTGGGGTGTATCAAATCCGTGTGAATACCAGTTTGGACTTACAGGAACTTTTGCGTTGATGATGGGATTTGCCATTGGCTTACCGCCACTCTGGGACACAGAATCTGGTGAAAGTGGTGTGGGACTGTTCGCTCTGATGGATCAGGGGTCTAATAATGGTCGAGGTGTCATCCCTGCACCTCCTGATGCGTGGACACGTATTGATGCTGGGTGGGAATCGGCTACTTTAGTCCGACCTACCACCGATGTATTATTGCCTTCTCGAGACTCCTTAGCAAGTCAGATTGTTCGAGTGGACATCAATGAGTCTGAATATTTTCTCATTGAGAACCGGAACAACTGGATTTACGAAGGTGTTGATTTCGATTCTCTCCGCTGGCGAAATCGTTCCGACGATGACGTCCTCCCGGATTACGTAACTTACTTGATGGATTCGGTGGATGTAGAAGTGGATTCGTTAACTCGCGTTATTACTTCTGTCCCCAATTATGATTTAGGTTTACCAGGATCTGGACTCCTCATCTGGCACATTGATGAGTCGAAAATATTGGAAGGTCGAGATAGTTATACCATTAATGCGGATCGTGAACATCGTGGAATAGATCTTGAGGAAGCAGACGGTGCTCAAGACATCGGTTACCCTTCTCCGTTCCTGTTCGCAGATCCGTCCAGCGGGATGTGGTGGGATATGTGGTTTGCTGACAATGAGGGATTCTACTATGCCAATCCCGGTTTTGAGGGACAGCTACCTTCGTTTGGTCCCGATACCTACCCGAATACTAAAAGTAATAATGGATCGGATAGCTATATTGAGATTAACGACATCACAAATGATGGAGAGATAATGAAATTCACTGTGGCAAATTCTTTAATAGCGGACGGTTTCCCTGATACTTCCCTCCATATCCATTTTCTCTACGATTTTACGGGGGATGGTGTGCCGGAAATCATTGGTGGAAAGGATTCGTTGTGGTGGGAGGATGGAATAACTCATATAAGAAGCTCCATTGTCAATTCCCTTGATTCAGAAATTAAATTGGCTACTATGCGGAGGTATGAAGTATATCCCACATACGGTTATTATTTACGCTATGTTGGAAAAGATACTGATTCATTAATAGTAAGAAATTATTCATTCAAGTCAGAGTCTTTAATCTTTGAAAATCTTTTTACATCCAAAATTGAAGGTGAAATGCCAGTTTTAATAAAGTGGTGGGGTCCCGAAGCAGTCGTGTTGTCGTGGTGGACTTCTGAATGGTACGTTTATGAAGATACAGTGTACAAGGTTGATCAAGTACAAGATTCTATTTATGCTTATCATAAAATAAACACTTTTGTTGGTGATTTAAGTTTACAAGAATCCAGAGAGTACGACATAGCTATTGATCCTTCAGGTGGGCTTTTAATTAAAGAAAACTTCCTATCTGAACCATCAATTGAAGCTGTAGGACTAAAAGAATACAATTTTAAAGAGATTGGAGCGGTTGATTTGGATTTAGATGGTGATATAGAAATAATTGCTCTGGATTTTAATGGAACAATTTACGTAATAAATATCAATTTTACTTTTGAGTCTGGTTTTCCCATTTCTCTGGGCGCAACGTCAGCAGTTTTGGCAAGGAATCTCTTCGGAGACGAGCTCCCGGAACTTGTCGTACAGGTTGACTCCAGCGACATCGTCGTGTTGGACTGGAAAGGAAGAGAGCAGTATCACCTTACCAATCCGAAAGGAAGCGAGTTACGGATGTTAAGCCAATATCAGGGGCGGAACTGCATCGCCACAGAATCGACAATCTGGCTATTTGACAGCACTACAGCCACGAACGGCAATGAGTGGCCCTATATTCATCACGATCCATCAAATAGTCGTTCACTCATTGCATATGTAGATTATAGAATACCAGATGCGAATAAGCTCATCGATACACGCCGAACCTACAACTACCCCAATCCAGCTGAAGACGGCTCTACGACTATCCGCGTCTTTGTGGAATCTGCTGAAAAAGTGGAGATCAATATTTACGATATCGCTGGTTACTTCGTGAAAAGTCTCGTTATTGATACCCCAACCCAGGGGGAAGTGAATGAGGTCGGGTGGGATCTGTCGGACGTGGAAAGTGGTGTCTACCTTGCGAACGTGATAGCTACGAAAGAAGACCGATCTGAAAATAAAATTTTAAAAATCGCAGTGGTACATTGAT
>JACNLN010000192.1 GCA_014381485.1 Fidelibacterota bacterium | reverse complement strand
TGTTAGAGGAAACGGGATTAACTACGGTAAACGGAGCTGGTTTCGGCCAGAAGGAGGGGACACATCACTTGAGAATTGCTTTTCTTCCTTCAAAGGAACAGTTATCACTGGTTTTACCCTGTTGGATAGAATTCCACAATGCCTATGTAAACAAAAAATGATTTTTCAAGTTATATGGAAATGTTTAATACTACGCAATGAACAGGCACTGATTAATGAACCTTAATTAAGTGATATTAAACACAACTATGAATCAAAGATATCACATCAAATGTTTGTTCCGTCATCAACATTTTTCTACAATTTTATGAAAACAAACCGGGGTAATTATCCTACAAAATAGATCAATTTATGTACAAATTATTTTCTGTTTGTTAATACGGCTTAAATTATTAACCTGCTGGTAAAGATTTCAATACTGCATTTAATGGAGGAGGAATGATCCTTAATTAAATTTATAACAAGGTAGAAAAAATATGAAGATGATATCAGGAAATACAATTATATGTTTTATACTTTTTTTATTAGAGTCTGCGCTGGGTATTGTTGCAAACCCAAATCCATTAATGTTAACCCAACCAGATGGGAATACGTTTATAGGCTACATTAAAGGGGATGAATGGCAGCATTGGTATGAAACGAAAGATGGATACACTATTTCTAAGAATGACTCAGATATTTGGGTATACGTCTTGGGAGTCAGTGATAAAAATTGGATCTTATCCGATATCCCAGTAATTACTGATCATTTTCCAGATGGATTAAAAAATATTCAAAAGCATATTAAACCAGACCGATTTCCCGATTTTAAACCATTAAGAAATATTCCTGATTTAAATATAGGGGGGCGTTCTGACTTCGAGATACCAATGTTGCTGGTTGAATTTCCCGATCTTTTCGCGGCTTACCCGTTAGAAAACTTTAATAATCTAATGAATCAGGAGGGTTATATTTCATCTCAGGGTGAGACAGGCAGCTTCAGAGACTTTTATCACGAAAATTCCTATGATACCTTTGATCCCAACACCACCGTCTTAGGTTGGTTTATGGCTGATTCAAGCTACTTAGAATATGGTAGCGGCGCACCAAATGGCTGGGATATGGTACGACAGATGATAGCTGAAGCTGTGGATGATGCGGAAGAAATGGGAGTGGATTGGTCACAGTTCGATAACAACAACGATGGATATGTGGATGCATTAAATGTTGTGCATGCCGGATTGGGAGCAGAGGAAGGTGGTGTAGAAATTTATATTTGGTCCCATGCCTGGGAATTAGGTCAATATCAAAGGGAATACGATGGTGTAATTATCAACAACTACATCATAATGCCTGAACGAACCGATATGTTCGGAGCAGGTATGATCCATATTGGTGTATTTTGCCATGAATTTGGCCATGCACTTGGATTACCTGACCTGTACGATACAGATTACTCATCATCAGGGATCGGTATATGGGGCTTAATGTCTGGAGGTTCTTGGGGAGGTAATGGTGGTTCACCCTGGTATCCATCTCATATGTGTGCTTGGTCAAAAACAGAATTGGAGTGGGTTACCCCTGATGTGATTGATGAGCCAGTTCTAACTATCGATATTCCAAATGTGGAGGAAAACCCTATTGTTTACCGTATGGATGGTATATCCAATCCTAGTGAGTACTTTCTTTTCGAAAATCGTCAAAGATTAGGATTTGATCAAACCCTCGTGTATCACGGGTTGTTAATATGGCATATAGATGAAAGTGTACCTTATTGGGATAATTCTGATGACTGGCATCGTAGAGTTGACCTTGAACAGGCAGATGGAGAATATGCCTTGAATTATGGATACGATGATGGAAATGGTGGAGACCCATATCCGGGTACTATGAATGCAACAGTTTTCTCCTTTGACACTGAGCCCAATTCTCAATTTTATACCGGTGACACATCCGGAGTAAGTGTTGTTGATATTAGTGAAGATGACTACATAATAACTGCCTCATTCAGGAATATTCCTACTCTGACTATTTCAAGCATGACCTTGACCGAAGTAGAGGGAGATTCTGACGGGGTTATAAATCCCGGTGAAACAGCGACTGTTTTAGCAGAGTTATTCAACCCCTGTGACGCACCAGTTGATAGTCTTATCGGTATTCCATTTACCACAGACCCAGATATTATTATCACTACCGATGAAATAACTTTGCCTGATGTGGAACCTTTTGGTTACACAAACTTCAATGAGGAAATTGTTTTTTCTACTTCTCCAAATACACCCCTGGGAATTCACTCTTTTTTTGTACAATTATTAGGAGTAACAGAAGAGAATCCATTTGAGCAGATTTTAACATTTGAGTTTGAATTATCTATAAATCAGGTAGGTTTTCCATACGAACTTGATACTAAAGTCATTTCATCTCCTCTCGCTTTGAACCTCGATGAGGATGAAGATATAGAGATAATTTTTGGCGATTATGAAGGTTATGTTCATGTTCTTAATAGTGATGGATCTGAACAGGATGGTTCCTGGCCATATAATACTTTTGATCAGATCTGGGGTGCACCTGCTGGGGCGGATATTAATAATGATGGTACTGTTGAGATTGTAATTACTTCAAAAAGTAAAAAATTGTATGTATTAGATTCTGAAGGGAACGAGGAAATTATCTATAATGCTGGACAGTATATCGTAGCTACTCCTGCCATAGGAAATCTTGATGAAGATGAAAATCTAGAAATTGTTTTTGGATCCATGTCTTCATCAGGAAAATTATATGCAATTAATCCAGATGGTTCGGATGTGGATGGATTTCCAGTAGAAATTAATGAAAAGATATGGACTGGTGTTGCACTGGCAGATTTTAATGAAAATGGCAAGGATGATATTGTATTTGGAACAGACTCAGGGAATCTGCACCTGATACTGGATGATGGGAGTTCTGCCGAAGGATTTCCATTTTATACTGAAGATAAAATCCGATCAGCACCAATTGTAGGTTCATTTAACGATGGAGCTCTATTGGTTATATTTGTTGGATGTGATAATGGAAATTTTTACGCAATAAATAGTGATGGTAGTGAAAGATTTTCTGTAGACATTGGAGAAACTATTCGATCTTCACCTTCTATTGTGGAAAATAATGGTGATGCATTTATTTTCTTTACTACCAAAGAAAACTCCATTTTTGCTATTGACCTTTATGGGGCAATAATTGAAGGATGGCCTAAAACCTTAAACCATGAAATTAAATCCTCTTGTGTGTTTTCGGATATTGATGATAATGGCACACGTGAAGTGGTTACTGCAAATCGTCAAGGTGAATTATTATTGTATAGTTTAGATGGGTTTGAATATCCATATTTTCCATTAGATATTGATAAATACATTGAATGCACACCTATGATAGCAGATGTGGACGTTGATAGTGATCTGGAAATCATTGTAGGTAACTCAAATGGATTATCAGTTATTGATGTAAAAGAAATAGGTATCCTTGATTCCTGGAGTTTGTTTCGAGGAAATACATATCGAAATGGATTTTTTGAAAGTACCATCAACTTGGGAGTATCTGAAGATAATATTATTACAAGCTGTTATAGGCTGTATCCGGCGTATCCAAATCCGTTTAATCCAATCACTACGATACGCTACGAACTACCTGAACAATCTTTCGTGACTATCGTGATTTACGATATACTTGGCAGGACTGTGAAACAGCTAGTTAACAGCACACAAGGTGCAGGCTTCAAGTCAGTCCAATGGAATGCAACCGACAGTTTCGGTAAGCCTGTGGGTGCCGGGATTTACCTATATCAAATCAGAGTCCGCCAAAAAGATCGCGGACAAGCTGAAGTGTTTACTCAAACTCACAAAATGTTGCTCTTGAAGTAAAGAAATTTCAACAATAGTTTTAAAAGGGTAGCGATTTCAGTCGTTGCTCTTTTTTATTTTAGAAACTAAATTTTGTTGATTAACGAGTCTACTCCGCTCCGAAAAGGTTTAGTCATAATTGAATGTGGGGAATTGATATTGAAAACTTATCAAATATTCATGAGTCGTATCCGAAAAGATCATATTTTTCATAAATGAATAGTCTAGTATCCAAACATAGATATCATAGCGTAAGAATGAATAAAGTAAAACTGTTTTTAGTCATATCATTTTTGCTAACTGGTTTACTGTCACGTGATACTTTGGAAACTGTATGATGATTCTCAAGTTGCCATTGTTGAAATTACCAGTGCTCCTTTCGGTTCAGACTTCGGGATGAAGGTTACTTCTGCTATATACCTTTTTAAGATTAATTTTATTGACGTAGAAGAGATAAAAAAAATGACTTTTGTAAAATGAAAATGAATGTGTGGTATAATTATGTTTAAACAGAGTATTT
>JACNLN010000144.1 GCA_014381485.1 Fidelibacterota bacterium | reverse complement strand
CTATTTCGAATAACTTGTGTATAAACGACATATTTCGTTTATTTCATCTATGGATAAATATCGTAATTCCTGGATAAAATTAGCAAGTGCAACAGTTAATTCCTCTTCGAAAAATACCTGGTTTGGTGTTTCCTGACCGGACAGGTTAAACCCAAGTCTTTTTCTTGGTCTGTTGTTTAATCTTTTTATAGCCATGAGTGCACTCCAGATACCGCGAATTACGCGAATTATCGCTAATAGCAAAAGGCTATCTTCAACAATATATGAAGTTAATAATCTCATATTTTGTATAAAATACCTTTTAGGAGTAGACTCAACCATCACTTCAATAAAATCAACTCTTCCTCCATCAAGTAGAGGAATCGTTCATCATTTATCAATTTTGCCCTATCGAGCATTTTTGCAATAGGGACGTCCGTTTCAAACACCTCAAGAATTTTCATCAGTTCTGATTTTGTTTTGAGATTAAATTCAAATGAAAATGGTTCCACCCCTTTGAAGATCTGTAAATTGTACTTACCTTCTTCAAGGTTTGCCTTTTCCCGGGCAATTTCAATAGCGGTATCCAGTCCACCTAAAATGTCTACAAGACCTTTTTCCCTTGCGTCAATCCCGGACCAAATTCGTCCCTGGGCGACAGCATCCACTTCCTCTTTTGTCATCCCACGTCCTTCTGATACCCGGTCAAGAAACTGTTCATAATAACTATCCACAATAGCCTGCATCCGCTGACCTTCTTCTTCCGTGAACGTTCTATGCATCCCAAATTGCTCCGCATGTGGAGTTTCCTTGATGATATCAATGTTATAGCCGATTTTCTTAAACAACCCACCAAGGGAAATCTTCCCAGATAGAACCCCAATGGATCCCGTGATGCAGGCTGAATCCGCCACAATCGTATCGGCAGCACAGGAGATATAATAACCACCAGACCCCGCCACATTCGCCATAGAGATGATAAACGGTTTTTGATTCTCCGCATCTGCCGAGTCAGGATGAGTCGTTCGGTGGACCTCCCGCCAGATATCCTCGGAAGCCAGCACCGATCCCCCAGGACTGTTCACTCGCATCACAATGGCTTTCACCGATTTATCCTCACGAGCCGCCCGGATGGCACCTGCTGTCGTCTCTGAACCAATGATCTTATCTCCACCAAATGGAGAAGGTACACTCTTACCGGGATAAATGGGACCCTCTGCATAAATTAAAGCTATCTTCGGTCCGCTAACAGGTTCCCAATCATACACCCACTGCCTTGGTAACTTTTCCACCTTTTTAATCTTGACCTTATCCCCAGCAATTTCTTTCATCTTCGTCTCGATCTGATCCGGATGAAAAATACCGTCTATGAGTCCCGTTTCCAGAGCCATGGGAGGTGTGTAAAGGGCTTTGTTATATACTTCATTCAGTTTTTCTGGAGTCCATTTTCTACCTTTCAGAATCATCTCAGAAAAGACGGTATGGAGATCTTGTAAAACGGCTTCATAGGCTTCGCGGCTGGTTTCCGTCAGGTGTTCCCTTGTAAATGGCTCTGCTGCTGTTTTGTAATCTCCCCGACGATATAATTGAGCTTCGACACCAATTTTATCAAACAGCCCTTTTAAAAAACCAACACCCAGAGCCAGACCATCCACAGCTAAAAATCCCCCTCTGTTCAGGTATATGGAATCGGCTATACAAGCAAGAGCATAGGAAGCATCAGAACCGGAATCCATGAAAGCATATATCTTCTTCCCAGATTGTTTGAAGTAGTGGAAAGCCTGAATCAACTCGTCCATCATTCCCATACCCAATTGAAAATTATCCGGTTTTAAAATAATTCCATCAACATGGGTATCTTCAGCCATCTCACGAATTTTCTGAATCAATTCCCGAAGAGTGATCGTCTTAGGACCAAAAAAGACCTTAGGATCGGGAGAGTCCGTGATGGGTGTATCAAATGCCATCTCTACGAAGGTGGGGGCCTTTTTGGGAAATACTGACCGCCGAATTTCTTGGGAAATGTGGAAACCCACAAGACTCGACCCATATTGATTATCATCATCAAGATTGTGATATGTTTCCAGACTGGCTTCTCCAAACCCGATACCAATTCCTATTTGAATCCCATTATCCTTCGTATTGTAACTGGTAAATAGTTTAATACCATCAATCGGTTCGGTGTTTATTTGAACGACTCCACCAAGATCTGTCACATTCTCAAAAAAAGTTTCTGCATCAAATGAGAGTCGGTGGTCATAAGCAATAGTCATCCTGTTTCCAAATAGTCGGAACGCAAGTCCGAGTCCTAACTCCTGAGTAAGTCTTATACCATTGCGCTCACGGGACCATAGATTCTTCCATGATAGACCAGAGGAAAACCATGAAAATCCACGATACATAAAACCCATATCATAACTCTCAATTCCTATGGTAGAAAAATGTACAACATCACCCAGATAAATACCTTTCCACAGATGATTACCGCTTCCCCAGTGAAAGAGATCACGATCTTCCTTCATGTAAGTGTAACCAAAGCCGGTGCGTCCAGCTTGAAAATAGATACCAAAATCCTCTTGAGTTGAATCCAGTTTGCTAAAGTCCAGAGGGCTCAGAAAGAGCATATTGAAACCCCGTGAAATACCAAGTCCAGCTGGATTGATAACGAGACCAGATGCATCATCAGAAACACTGACAGATGCGTTTGGAATAAATTGACCAAAAATAGAAAATGACAAAAGCATAATAACAATACTTATTTTTTTCATGACAATTCCCCTTATTTTTCCTGCTTATAAATTCGCATTAATATTTCTCATGAGCTCTTCAAATTTAACTCTTTTTATAGTACTCTTCCTAAAAATTCGGCGATATTCATCTATGGTCATCTTATGCCATTCCCTTTTAGACTTTTCAGTAATCTCAGTGCGAGGAATAAAATCTGATTCTTGAGATAGTTGTGCAAACTTAATATTCCAGGGACATACTTCCTGACAAATATCACACCCAAAAATCCAGCCATTTAACTGATCTTTAAATTCATCAGTAAGTCCGCCTCTGTGTTCAATAGTGTGATAGGAAATACATCTCCTCGCATCTAATACATAATCGGAAAGAGCACTTGTTGGACAGGCATCGATACAAGCTGTGCATGTCCCACACAGGTCTTCATCAAATGATAAATCATAATCAAGCTCTATATCCAGAATCAACTCCCCAAGGAAAAGCCAGCTTCCATAGTCCCTGGTGATCAAATTAGTATGCTTACCCTGCCATCCTAATCCCGCACGTTGAGCCCACGCTTTTTCAAAAACAGGAGACGTATCAACACAAGCAATACCCTTTACTTCTGGCTTAACCTTCTGAATGTTGGTTAGTAACTTCCTGAGTTTCCGCTTCACCACATCGTGGTAATCATCTCCCCAGGCGTAGTTGGATACTTTTAAGTCACCATTCGCAATTCCATGGAAATAGTTCATCGCAAGTGTGATAACTGACTTTGCTTCAGGAAAATAATTCCGGATGTCTTCTCTCTCTTCCATCCGATTTTCCATCCACTTCATGGCAGCATGGTATCCTCGATTGATCCACTCCCGAAGCCGGAATGACTCTTCTTCCAAAGGTTGTGCGGGAGCAATCCCCACCAGGTCAAATCCAAGATTTTGTGCCTGTGATTTGATGAATTCCGACAGATTATTCATGAGGAGAAACTGACCACTCACCAGACAGAATTTTCTCAGTCCATAAAAGTCCAATGATAGCTTTTACATCCTTTATCTCTCCCTGCTGAATGAGGTCAAGGCAGGTTTTGATTTCACACGGAAACAGTTCGATCATTTCATCATGGTCTGTATTCTGAGATGTCCTTTTCAGCTCTTCAGCCAGATAGAGCCATATCCGTTCATTGCTGTAGCCAATACAGGGATGAATCTCCCCAATTTGTGTGATCTTCCCTGCTCGATATCCTGTTTCTTCTTCCAGTTCCCGAATTACCGTTTTTTCGAGGGATTCTCCAGGGTCAATCTTCCCAGCAGGAATTTCAATCTCCACTTCCCCAAGTGCATAGCGGAATTGTCGGATTAACAGGATTTTCCCGCCAGGTAAAATGGGAATGATTGCTACTGCTCCTGGATGCTTTATGTACTCCCGAGTGGTTTCCCGTCCAGAAGAAATGCTTACAACATCCCGCCAGACATCCAGTAGTTTTCCCTTAAAAATGTGTTCAGTCCTGATCTGGGTTTCTTTTAATTCCATCGATTCCTCTCCACCTGCTTTTAAATGGTTAGACAAAAAATGGGAGCGTATATGCTATTGGAACGCTCCCATTCTGGTAAAACTAAATAGTCCCCAATAACGATTACAGGTCGTCCATAAGTTCTCTTGCCTCGTCTTGAAGAATT
>JACNLN010000225.1 GCA_014381485.1 Fidelibacterota bacterium | reverse complement strand
TTAAGTAATAATATAGCAATAACTTAAACAATTTTCATTAATAAATATTCAATATAAGCAATAGTAAAATTAATGTTCAGTTATTTAAAAATTCTATGTTTTCCTACTTTGATATCCAGAGAGTGAGTGGTAAAATTTAATCGAGTATGTCTTGGGTCTTACATCGAAATTTTGTCTGTGAAAATGGTGAGAACCGTGTGGTTAGGCAATATAAGTGTCTGATTATGAAGACGGTTGATACCATTTCGTTAATTGTCATTTTCGCTAGTTTATTTTTCACCTCTTTGTTTGGGGCAAACCCTTCCCAGAATCAACTTATTGAACAAAATCGCATGCAAGTTATCACTGGTCTTGAAAACCTATTACAGAATCATACTGAAAAAATTCAAGGCAAACGATTGGGCATAGTAACTAACCACACAGGCATTGATGATTATGGTGTTCCCAATTGGATTAGATTACGTGAAATACAAAACGTCAAAGTAATTGCTCTTTTTTCTCCTGAGCACGGATTGTCAGGTCAGTTTCAAGCTGGTGAAATAGTTTTAAATGAAGAATTCTCTAAAGAACCCATAAAAGTTTACAGTCTCTATGGAAAAACGAAAAAACCAACACCGGATATGCTTAAAGAAATAGAGATCCTCCTTTATGATATCCAGGACATCGGTACAAGATTTTACACGTATATCACCACTTTGGGATTGATTCTGGAGGCTGCTGGTGAAAACAATATTCCTGTATTAATCCTTGATAGACCTAATCCAATTACAGGAATTCATATTTCAGGTCCGGTTCTTGAAGAACACCTGAAATCATTTGTGGGCTATTATCCGATTCCTGTACAGTACGGACTTACTGTGGGTGAACTGGCAACTATGATCATCAATGAAAAATGGATAACGTCATATCCTGAAATTGAAATCATCCCTTTACTAAATTGGGAACGTAATCTCTGGTATGATGAGATAACATTACGCTGGATAAAAACCTCTCCTAATATTCCCGACCTGACTACCGCTTTGGTTTATTCAGGAACCTGTTTTCTGGAAGCAACCAATATATCCGAAGGACGTGGAACCCCACATCCATTCCTCTGGATTGGTTCACCATGGATTAATGGAGAACAACTGTCTTATTCTATGAACAAACACAATTTACCAGGAGTTCTGTTTGAATCCATCAATTTCACGCCATCTATCAAGGAAAAGGTAAACATATATTGCAAATATCAAAACGAAGAGTGCGAAGGAATTGAGATCAATATTACTAACCGCAACGTATTTGACAGTGTTGAAATGGGAATATTTTTACTTACTACCCTGAATTACTTGTATCCAGATAAATTACAGATTAATCCAGACAGAATGAACCGATTATTCGGAACAGAAATTCTTACTGAAGGATTAATGAATAAAACACATCCCAAAGATATCATCCATCAGTATAAACCTGCTCTTGAAAATTTCAAAAAAATTCGCATAAAATATTTGCTCTATTAATCCATGACTTTTAATCAAACAAATCGAGTACTTTCCCTGGATGCTTTCAGGGGGATTGCGATAGCCGGAATGATCCTGGTGAATACTCCAGGAAGCTGGAATTACATCTACCCTTTACTAAAACATGCCGAATGGCACGGATGTACTCCTACTGACCTTGTTTTTCCTTTCTTTCTTTTTATTGTCGGTGTTGCTATGTCTTTCAGTTTTTCAAAGCATATTGAACAAGGATTCAGTAAATCACAGCTCCATTTGAAAATATTAAAACGATCACTTATTATCTTCGGTTTAGGTTTATTCTTAAATGCCTATCCATTTAACATCCCATTTTCCCTCGCCGAATTACAAACTTCCTTCCATTTTATTGATATTCTAAAGCGATTCGAAACTGTTAGAATTGTGGGGGTTCTGCAACGAATTGCCATGTGTTATCTGTTCGCCTCACTCATAACAATCAATCTTAACAAAAGAGGGCAAGTATTGACTTCTATTTCCTTTTTAGCACTCTATTGGGTATTAATAACATTATTCTCCTCTGATCCCTTTTCATTGGAAGAGAACCTTATTCGTAAAATTGATCTATTCATACTTGGTAAAGACCATATGTACAGCGGAATGGGGATTCCATTTGATCCGGAGGGACTTTTAAGCACCTTACCAGCAATTGTTACTGTCATTTTCGGTCTATTTGTTGGTGATTTTCTCAGGAAAAACATTTCTAGAGTTAAGAAAACATATGGATTACTCATTGCAGGAATTTCCGGGATTATTTTTGGATACATTCTTGGATTTGGATTTCCAATAAATAAGCAGCTATGGAGTCCTTCTTATACCATCTATACTGCGGGATGGGCAACATTAATCCTATCCGGATGTTTTTGGTTGATTGATGTCAAGAAAATATCTAAATGGGCAAAACCCTTTATCATTTTTGGAACCAACCCAATCTTCGTATTTACAGCTTCAGGGTTGGCTGTAAAAACTATCCTTCGAATCAATATCCAATCTGGGGAGATATCTACTTCACTTTATAGTTGGCTTTACAACTCGATTTTTGTTCCAATTGGCGGGAACCTGAACGGTTCTCTTTTCTTTGCTATATCCTGGATATTTTTCTGGCTTTTGGTATTATCGTATATGTACAAGAAAAAGATATTTATAAAAATATAAGTAGAACGTCACCTCGTTTCTTATAGCGTCTGTATTAATCTCATCACACTATGAGCAATCTGTTTGCTATCAGGATCACCTGATTTATTGAATAATTTATCATCCTGATTAATTGGATTCCCTACCGTGATTTTCCAGAAAGATGACCTGTGTATTTTTACAGGAATGATATCAGCTCCTGTTTTTATGGCAAGATTGACAAACACAGGATGGGCAGAACCTTCTCTTCCAACTCCTCCTTCCCCAAAAATTCCAATTCTACCACCATTTTTTAAAATTCTTACAGTTTCTCGAATAGCTGCCCGATTAATTTTCGATGTGGTAGATTCCCTATCAACCGCAATAGCCAATGTGTGTGTGACAAAAATTTTCACAAATACAGCAACTACCCATCTAAACAAACCCATCATTTGATAATCGTTAACAATTTCTTTTACCTTGAAAGCTTCGCGTTTTGTAAACCAATGAATAGGATATTTAAAAGGAAATATCATCGAGATTTTTGCAGGATCAGTTTCACCAATGTGGTTAGCAACAATGATAATTGGTTTTTTATCCTTTGGGATATTTTCCTTTCCGATTATTTTGATAAAGAGAGCAAACGGTTGAAGCAGTATCCAAATAAATCGATATAACATATCAGGTGTAATTAACCTTCAAGTTGTGAAGTTAATGAAAGCTTTCTCTGGCAAAGCCAGATCTCTGATCCTCTTCATAATTGTTTTGAGAATCGTTTTTTTCTTCAGACATGAATCCCCACTGTTGGATGTGAATGATCTTTATTAATCTGAGTATCCACAATTTAATAATGATAAATAATCAGATTGATAATATTTTTTGTATAGGTCAAGATTTCTCTTTTCGTAAAGTTTCGATTTGGTTCCAGAATTCATCAGGCAAAGAACACAATTCATTGAATTGGCCCGCTCCTTTTAACCACTCTCCACCATCAATTGTGACTACTTCTCCATTGATAAAACCAGAATAATCACTTACCAGGAACGTAGCAAGGTTTGCCAATTCCCTCGGTTCACCAAATCGTTTTGATGGAATTCGTTCCTTCATCTTTTCTTCAAATCCCGGTGGAACTAACCGGTTCCACGCTCCTTCAGTGGGAAACGGTCCAGGTGCTATGGCATTTGTCCGGATACCATATGTCCCCCATTCAACTGCAAGTGAACGAGTTAAGGCAAGAACGCCAGCTTTTGCACAGGCTGAGGGAACAACATACCCGGATCCTGTCCAAGCGTATGTAGTAACAATATTCAAAATCGCCCCCTTTTTCTGATTGATCATTTTTTTCCCTACCGCCAGAGAACAATGAATTGTCCCCATCAAAACGATATCAATGATCACTTTAAAAGCACCTTCTGTCAAACGTTCCGTTGGAGAAATAAAATTACCTGCAGCATTGTTAACAAGAACATCGATTTGACCAAATGTATCCGATGTTTGTTTTACCATCTCACGAACATCGTTTAGTTTTCTCACATCACAGGAAACAGGCAGCACGTTGGAACCGGTTTTTCGTAGTTCCTCTGCGCTTTTCTCAAGGACATCCATCTTTCGGCTGGCAATAACCAGGTTTGCTCCTAATTCTCCAAATCGTTGAGCCATGGATTTTCCAAGTCCCGTACCGCCACCCGTTATCACGATAGTTTTATTTTTCAAAATACTCTGTTTAAACATAATTATACCACACATTCATTTTCATTTTACAAAAGT
>JACNLN010000215.1 GCA_014381485.1 Fidelibacterota bacterium | reverse complement strand
CCTCCGAGGGATATACTTTGGATCAAAGGAGTCTCTACGAGACACAGGAGTCTTGCCATAGGGCCTCCCCCTCTAGGCGTAACGCCCAACGGGCTGAGCCGTAGGCTACGGCCAGGGCTACGATGGACTAGTTCGAAATATTAAAGTTGTGAGCTTGCGCATCGTAGGTGAACGAAGTGATCCGTAGATGTGTACCCCGGGCGCGACTCGAACGCACAACCGACGGCTTAGAAGGCCGTTGCTCTATCCAGTTGAGCTACCGGGGCATAAAACAAGAACCAAGTCTCAAGTTCCAAGATCCAAGAGAAAAATATCTGTGTAGCTTGTGCAGGATTAAAAGGGCACTAAGCTTTCACCACCACAACAGCTGTACCATAGACAAGAATCTCAGATGTGTTAGACATTACCATTGACGTGGCAAAGTGAATATCCGTGATGGCATTAGCTCCCAACTCTTCGGCTGCTGAAATCATCCGTCCTAAAGCCTCTTCCCGTGACTCTGCCATCATGGCAGTGTACTCCTTAATCTCACCTCCTACAAGTGTCCGAAATATTGCCATGATATCCTTTCCCACATGCCGCGCTCGTATAGTATTGCCCTTCACCAGCCCTTTCACGTCTGTGATGTGATACCCGGGAATTGTAGATGATGCGGTTAATATCATTTCTTTATCCCCTTAAAAGATTCCTTTTTTGAATCACCAATCCGTTCACGAATCAATGATATTAGTACCAGAATCCCTCCGATAATCAGTAATACCAGCCCTACTTTTATCCAGGGGGGAATGCCGGCAATTACCTTAAAGATTTCATACAGAATATACACAACTAAAACAACCAACCCTGCGATTGCAAGAATGATACCTGTTGTTTTCACACCAATTCTCCTTACTTTTTAGGTACAATAATCTCTTTTAACATCCTGCTGATTTCTTCTGGACTGAGAGCAATAGTTTCCCCATCAAGATCCACCGTTGTATGTTGACCTCTCATGACCATCATTCTCACTTCCCGCTGCAATGCAAGAGCAGAATCCATATCAAGATCAATATCTGCCAGATCTATTTTAGAAACATCAATACCTTCTTCTTCCAGGGGCTCAAGAATTTTATTTAACAATTCTTTTTTCATAATCCTTAGCTACACTATTGCTTTTCGATACTATCTCAACAAATATACAGAAACAACTCTGTATAAAAGTAATACATTTCTTTAAAATAATGCTATTAAAAGTGTAATTAAAACAGAATAGCTTAGAGGTTAATCAAATTCCAGCCAGATATCTTTGTTAGATGAGTAATCTATTTCCGGTATTTGAGGAGCAATCTTGATATAGATATTCTCGATTTACTTAAAACCGAAGGCTATTAACAATCTCAGGAAATATATTTGAAATAAATAAAAATGCTTAATCTTTTTCGTCACCGGGTTCAGGGACCTCTTCCGGTGCTGGAGGTTCAGGGAATTTGATGTTTTTTAATTCATTCATCCTATTGATAAAGGTTTGGCTTTCTGGGTCAATATTTCCTGCCTTGAGATAATATTCCTTTGCTCCAGCCCCATCTTCTATAGATACGCAAATATCACCTAAGAGGATATAAGAATCAAAATGATAATCATTCAGGGTCATACATTTCCCTAAAAGGACATCCCGGGCTTCTTGGTTGCGTTTTAGGTGAACCAGGATTTGAGCCTTATTGAAATAAAAATACCAGTGGGGTGAATTGGTCAACGCAGAATTCACTTCGTTCAGAGCAGATGTATAATCTTCCGATTCAATCAGGAATCTAATTTTATATATACGAGGTGCCATATATTCTGGAAAAATTTCCAGTGCCTGAGCAAAATACCGTTCAGCAGTAAATCCTTCCCCTTTTTTGTGGTAAATTCTCCCCAGAAAGAACATCGGAGGACTAAAACCGCTGGATAATCGCAGTGCAATTTTATATTGTTTAATTGCTTCCTCAAAATTACCGTCATTTTCGTAGTTAATACCATCCGCCAGGGAAACGAGTACTTTCTCTGATATATTATTTATAGTAGCTAAATATGAAATATACCATAACTCAAAAATATATAGTAGATCCTCGTCAGTAACAGTCTTAAATGTCTCTTTGATATATTTAACAAATGTCTCCCGATCACTACTTGCCAGTTCATTGAATGCCATAAAAATGTTGTGATAAGGTTGTTTTTCGAATTGTTTCTGATTTTCCAGATTCTCTATTGCGCTCGCGCTGAGAATATAACTTTTATTCTTGATATCTTCGTTTATCAGTTTGAGAACCTCCGTAAACTCAGCTAACCAATCCAATTCTTCAAGTTCCTGTTTCTTAGTGGTATATTTGTCAATCAGAGCAAGATCGATTTCATTATATCCCTCAATCTTTTTAATAAATTCAATATCCAGAATCAGTTTAGCTAACAAGTCCACAAAGAGTTCAAATTTGTAATCAATATAATTACCAGTCTCAAAAATGGAGAGTTTCATATCTCTGTAAGTCACGTTACTTTCAGAAATTCTATTGTTCAAATTTTCGATCAATTGATCAAATTTTTGTTGAATCTCAAACACAATCTCTCCTTTGTAATTGAAATAGGAGCTGAAATTCTGGCGAGCTAATGATAATTCCATAGAGAGCATTACCAATCTATCTATTTTGCCCTTATCCAGGGATTTTTCTATCTCTTCAGTGATTTCCTTTAACTTATTCTCGTTTTCAGTGATATAATTATTTACTGCTTCTCTATTAAGGCTATCAGCTGTCTCATAAAAAGACAATGCTTTAACTCGTGGATCATCCACAAGAAAATTTTTCAACACCTGAAAAGCTTTTAGATATTCTTGTGTTTCAAAGGCTTCCCTGCCTTGTAGGAAAAATGGTTTGTATTCAACATATATCGGCCAGTATTCTTCGGGGATATTCATTAATTCAGTTTGCCCCAAATCGCTTTCAAAATAAAAATATTTAGTGTAATCCAGATCATTTTTATTAAACGATAGTACAATTAAAGGAATTATACCACCCTCCTGGATTGGGTTAAGGGATATATTAGGTATAACATTACCCTCCTGCATCAGTTGAATAGGTTTCGCATACTTTTTAATATCTTTTTCAGTAAATGTCCAATTACCTATAGGGGAAAAACAAAAATAAAAATATAGAGAGTTGGCAATCAGATCAGATGAAATAGATTCATTCCCATTCTCATCTGAAAAATAAATACGAATATTTAGATCACTACCAATCATTTTCTTTTGATATTTCAATTCTCCAGACTGACTAAACAGGCTAATCGCAAAAGTAAGAAAAAAAATACCCCCCAATAATAATTTACTCTTGTTCATTTTGTCTCCTCTATTTTTAGTCATTTACTTTAACGTTAAAATGTAAAACAGTTATTTTACATTTTCAATTTTTAAATTATGAAACAAATGAAACTTGAACACTTATATACTATTCGTGAAGTCAATTGGACATTTCGGTTTATTCGACATGGATCACTGCTAAAGATTTAGAATCTATCATTTTAATGTCCAGTTTATGTCAAATCTGACTAAATTTGTGTTCTTGTAATAGCTCTAACAAACATTGTTTGTTTGACATTTATTTTACAAATTTTCGTATAGAACTGACCCTTTTTATCGTCGTTAAAACATTTTCGGGGTGTAGCGCAGTCTGGTTTAGCGCACCTGCTTTGGGAGCAGGGGGTCGGAGGTTCAAATCCTCTCACCCCGACGGTGGGCGTAGCTCAGCAGGTTAGAGCACCTGGTTGTGGCCCAGGAGGTCGTGGGTTCAAGTCCCATCGCTCACCCAGGCTGGTGATTAGTTACTGGTGAATGGTAACTGGTTTTTTTATCTACTCACCAATAACTAAAACCCAGGGAGTAGCACAGCAGGTTAGAGCACCTGGTTGTGGCCCAGGAGGTCGTGGGTTCAAGTCCCATCGCTCACCCAAGATAGTGTTCAGTTACTGCCTGCCCTGTAATGAGCTTGCGAATGTACAGGGGTAAATTGTTACTTTTTTTATCCCAGGTACCAACCAATAACTTTATTGAAGGTGGAAATTCTTATTACACTATAAGTAAATTCCTTAATAACTCTAATAAATTTTAACATTTCTCGTTTCTTCATTTCTAAATTTGTAAATTTTAATTTAAACAGATTAATATTTATACATGCGAATACTTTCACGATATATCCTCAAGGAACTTTTATTCCCCTTTATTTATGCTCTGCTGGTTATCCTCTTTATCCTGTTTACCAACTTTCTTCTAAGAGCCATTGATCGGTTCCTGGGAAAGGGTCTCCCTTTTGGCGTCATTATTGAATATCTTTTTCTGAATATTGCCTGGATATTAGCACTGGCAGTCCCTATGGCGGTTCTGGTGGCAGTAC
>JACNLN010000077.1 GCA_014381485.1 Fidelibacterota bacterium | reverse complement strand
TTAAAAGTTCAGAAGTCAAAAAATTATCCATTTAGTGAAAAGGGGAATGGCATATTGGTAATAGGTTAAGACTCAATATTTAATCTAAACTACTTTCCAAAGAAAAATGGCAGAACTTCAGGAACCTGTTCTGCCCAGGCGGATTCGTTGTGTTCAGCGCCTTTAAAAACCTTGTATAAAAGATTCTTATTTCCCAAAAAGCCCTTCTTACTCAATTCGGCTATCATCTCATCTATGGCAGGTTGGAGATCGGCATCTAAACCTTCAGTCCCATTAAAGATAGCCAATTTTATCCCTTTGTCTGAACCTGAATATCCTTTAACTCGAAGTACAATCTCGTTATCATCAACAAAAAATGCCGGAGATAAACATCCTGACATCGAGAAGACATCAGGATATTCCCACGCCAGGTGGAAAGAAATGATTCCACCCATTGATGATCCCATTGTGGCAGTATGTTTGTTGTCGGTAAGAGTACGATATGTGGAATCAATAAAAGGTTTTACCGTATTAATGAGAAAATCACAATATTGATTTCCCCGGTGAACCGGGCTGTATTCGGCTTTCCGATCTTCGCTGTTGTATATACCAACCATAATAATTTCTTTCATCAACCCTCTTGTGGTTAAATCTGTAGCTGTTTCATCCAGTTGCCAGTCTTGTCCAGCGAAGGAGGTTTTGGGATCAAAGCAATTCTGGCCATCGAGGAGATAGAGGACGGGATATCGGTGATCAGGATTGGAACTGTAAGAGGGTGGAAGCCATACGACAATATTGCGCTCGTTTTTAAGTTGAGGTGAGTAAACGTTTTTGTGATATCGAACCGTTCCTGTGATACCAGATCCCAACATAATGAGTTCATCCTTCCAGAATGGAATAGTATAAATGATTGTTGTATCACAAAAAACATATAGCTGGTGGTTTAGTGGAATACTTTTATCTTCCAGAAGGGCTTCAGTCATCCAGGAACCTCTGGTGAATTTGTATTCCAGTATGGTTCCTTTTGGGATTTCCAGCTCGAAGAAAAATTCATTATCCCCAATTTTTTCCATGGGAACCGATGCAGGATTCCAGTTACCGAGTTCGTCTAAATTCCCTGTGACGGTTACTTGATCTGTGCCATCAGGTGCTTTTACAATAAAAGTAACTTGAGGGTTACTATAAGCAGATACAATTAGAAGTGAAAACAGAATGAATCTAAACATAACTGATAAAATTAAAGATAATGTAAAAAATAGTGTCTCAAATCCGAACCTATTTTATCAATTGAGGACGATCTTATTTATTTAAGTAAAGTCATTTTCTTGACCTGATGGAATTGAGATTCGACATCCAGTTCGTAAAGATAAATACCACTTGCAACAGGATTCCCTCTCATGTTTCGACCATTCCATATCACCTGGTGGATTCCTGGTTCAGTAAATCCATTGTGGATAGTTGCAATACACTGCCCCAGAATGTTGTAAATGTTGATTGTTACTTTCCCCTGGATAGGGATTGCAAAGAATAGAGTAGTGTTTGAGTTAAAGGGGTTGGGGTAATTTTCGAACAAAAAATAATTTTTAATGAGTGTTTCTGAATCAACGTTCAGCGCGCTTGCTGGAGCATCTGTTGTAAATTTAACAGCTAACTGTTCAATTAATTCACCAGACGCAATTGGCCAATATGCACCTGAAGATGGTTGTTCGTGAAATAGATATTGCACACCATCATTTTGATCAGGTGATTCGATTCCGATTGTGGAATAATTTCCATTTTCATCAATATCGTAGATTTCTTGATACTGGAATAGAATTTCGCCATCTCCTGAAGATGTGGGATATATATCTGGATTGTATAATATCAATTGAAATGTTTCCTTAACGCAATCCGGACAGAATTCATCATCTTCACCATTGGATACACTGTCCCACTGAACGATGAACTGACCGTTGTTAACATCTGACCAAGTAAAAACATCAAAGGGTTCATTGCCATTATCGTCGTCTAAATCATCCATAAAGGGTGCAGCCATTGCTGGAGGTCCCATAGACATAGGAATAGAGAAGTTCCAAAAATAGGGAACGGGAGATGACTCAAATGATATCCATCCATTGGAGCAAATAGTCAAAGAGTCAAACCCTTCTCCAAAATATTTAAAAGGAAATCCGATAGCCACTTCAATTTGAGTGTCATCAAGTAAATTCAGGTTTGTTCCCTGCCCCCCGTCAGCAGGATTTAGTTCAATCCAATCATAGACGGGAGCTTCGTCATACGAGGTGTCACTGTTATCATATGTCCAGTAACCATAATCACAGGGAGGAATGGGATCTGAGGGGTCTATGGGACCAATGAGAATTTTGAATGCATTTTCAGCAATGATTTCCCCAGCATTTTCAAACTCAACATTAAAGGTCAACCTGCTCCCTTTTGCGAAATCTCCTACGATACCGCTCAGTAAAACATCTGTAGTGATTTCAGAAAAAGCATCAATCTGGATAATATCTGTTGAATTATTAATATTGGAAATCCCATTACTCAATTCAGTCAAGGAAACCGTAACATTTTCATAATTGTAGGGGGAAGGATTTATCACATTTATAGATAACTCGATAACTTCATTAGCCTGGACATATGGATTACCTGTACTCAGGATAGGAGTGATATCAAAATGAGTGTAAATTGTTGGATTGTATGGTGTACCATCGTCTTCAATAAATGTTAAGCTGATGTGTTTCTGGAAATATTGAGCTTTATTCAGATAAAGGTCTAAAAGTGATGAGTCTGAAATAACAGGGAAATCAATACAGAGTTCGCCATCAGGGGTTGATAAACCTTTCCCAATAAGTTCCCCATCTAATAGTAGGGCACCCACAACATCTTCCTGAGGATTGCCGTATTGATCAGTTACATTGGTATGAATAAAAGATTGCCACAGGTCTGGAGAATTTTCAATATCTGCGTATAGATCATCTGGTTCATGAAGCCAAACAGAAATACTTGGATCCCCTAATATTCCATATATGTGGTGATAAAACTCAACAGCACCCCCTGGTTCTGTTAAATCTGGAAACTCTGTAATTAATGCATTTTTACCTGTATGGAGAGCAGGTCCCAGTTCAGATAATTGTTCTTCAAGCAGTTTATCCCACATCGCTCCACAAATGACATTGTTGTATCTTGTATCCGTATCCAGATCAGAGGGACCTATCATTGCAGCAGCTCCTTTAGGACCGGTGGTAGGTGTTCCTTTGGTGATCAATTCCTCTCCAAAACACTTTGCGGGTCCTACTTGGGGATATATATCAGCACCAAAATCAGCAGTATTGCATACAAAGCTAAAAACAATGGGTAATTTCCAACCGTGATTCAAATAGTTTATATCCTCAATCTTGAATTTTGGTTTGAGCCATCCGTGTGAATTTCCCCATCCACGATAGTTGATGACACCCACCCCTCCAGACCATGAGTTGATAATCAGGGGATTATCTTCTACTTGATATCCAATATGGAAAAAAGCTGTATCAACAACCGAATAGCCGAAATCGTACATTCTTTCCATTAACCAGAGAGATGTCCAGACAGGTGTAACCGGCCAGCTGGATGGGGGATCTGGTATTCCGTTAGTTGCACTATAGTTACCTGCCACTAACAAGGCATTGTTTAGGTATTGAGGGTCATCAGGTAAAGATAAATTCTCCATCTTTGTATATTGGATAGTTCTGGTTTTCACATTTATTAAATCTGGAGGATTTCTTACTGACCATCGACCGATAAAGAATTTAGGTTTTAATACATCGTATGTTACGGAATCAGGATTATCATGAAAATATGTATAAGGATAATCTGTTACATCATCTTCATCTTCGTTTATCGAGGGAATAAAAAATGTGGGTATAGGATAATTTCCGTTCACATCTCCAATTAGTAAGACGTATTCAAGTAGGGGATTAGATTCATAATAAGTACTCAGGAAATCTTTAATAGTATCGGCAGTTGCGAGACCTTCTTCATCCAGCGAGATGAGATCCACATCATATCCCTGTGTTCGTTTAAAATCAATAAAGTTCTCACCGTAAAACGGGATTGAATCCGGGTTTGTCAGGTAGTTCAAAAGAGTACTATCGGCCAGAACGATTAGGTACAATCCACGGGTATATTCCACGTCTCCATTCTGCGGGAAAAGATACTTTTGAGATAATGGTACCCGTTGTAGTTCTGTGGCGGATAAAAGGGAAAGAAAAATAAAAATGAGTGGACTCCAGAAACCGCGAATTACGCTAATTCTCGCTAATGCAAAAAGGCTATCTTCAACATTTCGACAGGCTCGATGCTTCGCAATATATGAAGTTAATAATATCATACTTTTGTAAAAACACCTTTTCGGAGTAGACTTAAAAATGTTATAGATAAATGATTTCAA
>JACNLN010000124.1 GCA_014381485.1 Fidelibacterota bacterium | reverse complement strand
TTACGGGCTTCGTAAACGCTAACCGAAAACCGAATGTTTTGATTGGTGAGTGGTAAATGGTAAACTGGTGAGTGTTGGAGAGAAGCAGCCTGCCCCGATCTATCGGGGGAAATCCCGATTTTTAAATGAATTTGAAAAAAAATTGTGGTCTTTGTGTTTCACTCGTGCTCTTTGTGGTTAAATTTAAGGTACCTTTAAATAATTAGGTGGAGATAAATTGAAGAAACTAACGTTAATAATCGCTCTTATTTTTCAATGTTTGAGTGCAGAAAAAATCCTCATTCCCATGGATATTATGCAGAAAGACCACCTCAAAGCATACGGGATTGCCTATTGGGTATTGAAGCAGGAAATAAATGTAGAATGGTTATTGAATTTCCGGGGTGGATCCTTTATGATAGATCTCTTCCCCACCATCCTTCAGGAATGCCGTATTCGAGGAGTCACTACAGAGGTCATTCCTGACGCTGATGCTATTACCATTTATGGTGAAATCGACGCTTCAAATATGGAAGTAATCGTTCTTGAAAAAGCACCAAAGATTGCTATTTACACGCCACCCAACAAACAGCCGTGGGATGATGCCGTAACACTGGCTCTAATGTACGCAGAAATAGATTATGAAACTCTCTGGGATGAAGAGGTGCTATTGGGTCAGCTGGAAAGATATGATTGGCTTCATCTCCACCATGAAGATTTCACCGGACAGTACGGAAAATTTTATCGAAATTATCACAATGCCCCCTGGTATATCGAACAACAACGTCAATTTGAGGCTATGGCGTCACGACTTGGATATCCATCGGTTTCTGAAGAAAAAAAAGCAGTAGCAAGAAAAATTAAAAATTATGTTGGTAAGGGAGGGTTTATATTTTCCATGTGTTCTGCCACCGATTCATACGATATTGCACTGGCATCAGAAGGCGTGGATATCGTGGAGAGTCCCTTCGACGGAACACCTGCTGAGTCCAACCTTGAAGATAAACTTTACTACTCCAAATGTTTAGCCTTCGAAAATTTTACACTCCTTACCAATCCATTTGTATATGAATTTTCAGATATTGACATTCCTCCAAGCCATCAACCCACTCTTCGAGGACCGGAAGCTGATTATTTCACCCTTTTCGAATTCTCCGCAAAATATGACCCCGTTCCAACCATGTTGACTCAGGACCACGTGGGAGTCATTAAAGGCTTTATGGGACAAACAACTGGATTTAGAAGGAGCCTGATTAAAAAACACGTTGTGATTATGGGCGAAGTCGAAGGGGAAGAACAGGTAAAATACATACACGGCAATTACGGACGAGGAACTTTCACCTTTTTGGGAGGTCACGATCCGGAAGACTATCAACATTTCGTTGGTGATCCTCCTACTGATTTATCTCTACATCGAAACTCTCCAGGATATCGCCTTATTCTCAACAACATCCTCTTCCCTGCTGCTCGGAAGAAAGAACGAAAAACATAGACTCAGAAACAACATTAAACCTGTTTGAGTCTACTCAACCTTTGAACGATGATAAAATAAACAAGTCGAATAAAAAAATATATTGACTAAATTCTATATATTGCGTATAATTACGCAGTATTATGATTAATAATAGGAGTAGTTATGTATAAAAGAGAATCATTCGGGATTTTAATTTCCAGAATAAAAGAACCGAGGAAATTTATTCAGGTTCTTTCAGGACCGCGGCAGACTGGGAAAACGACACTTGTTCAGCAAGTTATAGCGCAGATTGATTTACCTGTACATTATGCCTCAGCTGACGATCCTGCACTTCAGGATAAAATCTGGATTGAACAACAATGGGAGGTTGCAAAACTGAAAACCCAAAACGAAAATTACAAAGAAGCTGTACTGGTGCTTGATGAGATTCAAAAGATTTCAGGGTGGTCTGATATTATAAAAAAACTATGGGATGCTGATTCAAGAGATAATATTCAGCTGAAACTTGTTCTTTTAGGTTCTGCACCACTATTGATTCAAAGGGGATTAACAGAAAGTCTTGCTGGCAGATTTGAACTCATCCCGATAACACATTGGTCCTATTCAGAAATGAAAAAAGCCTTTAATTATTCACTTGATCAATACATTTACTTTGGTGGATATCCTGGCGCTTCTGAACTGATTCATGATGAAGAACGCTGGAGACAATATATTTTAAACTCCCTGATTGAAACAACGATATCTAGGGACATTCTGCTAATGAGCCGTGTGGATAAACCAGCATTACTGCGAAGATTATTTCAACTTGGCTGTGAATATTCGGGACAGATACTGTCATTCACAAAAATGCTTGGACAATTGCATGATGCTGGAAATACAACGACACTCGCACATTATTTAGAATTACTGTCAGGTTCTGGCGTGCTTTATGGAATACAAAAATATGCAGGTGAGAGTGTTCGCAGACGGGCATCTAGTCCCAAATTGCAAATATTAAACAGTGGATTAATGAATGCGATGATTTATTCGAATTATAAGGCGGCATTGCAAGATAGAAACTCCTGGGGAAGGCTTGTAGAATCAGCAGTTGGTGCGCACTTGATAAATACATCAGTTGGGAAAGCTATTAATGTTTACTACTGGCGTGAGCGTAATGCGGAAGTAGATTTTGTGCTGAAAAGGGGTAAAACGTTATCAGCAATCGAAGTCAGAAGCAGCAAGAAAAGGACGAGCTTGCCGGGAATGAAAATCTTCGCAAAGAAATGGAATCCTAAAAGGAAAATCCTCGTTGGTAGTGACGGTATCCCTTTGGAAGAATTCCTGTCCAAGCCTGCTGAATTCTGGCTTTGACAGTTGAGTGATAGAGATATGTAATTAAGTAATTAATCGTTCGTAGAAAATAGCTAATGCCATTATTCCGGAAGACTATCAACATTTCGTTGGTGATCCTCCTACTGATTTATCTCTACATCGAAACTCTCCAGGATATCGCCTTATTCTCAACAACATCCTCTTCCCTGCTGCCCGTAAGAAAGAACGAAAAACATAAATTCGGAATAACATTAAACTTGCTTGAGTCTACTCAACTTTCGATGAATATCCTGAGATAATTAATTACTATAGAGATTGAGACGGATAATCATATCAAACACATCATAATGGTTTTTTTACTTTTTACTTCAAAATATTACAATTTATAATTGACATTAATTAAATAAACTCATTAACTTTTCTACGTAGATAAGGTTAGTTCTGGAATAAATAATTGGATTAATTACTGTTTCGGAAAAGCTAAAGATAACGAATACCCTACCATTTATTACAAAATAGACATTTGATGTTCAACTATAAGACATTATCCTCACCAATTTTACCTGATCAATTTAGAATAAAAACAGTGTTATTAGGTTGGCATGTTGAACGTAGAATTAAGTACAAACTAAAACTCAACTTGAAATATAACTTAAGATAAGGGACTTTATAGTGTCATCGGCAACCACCGCTACAATCAAAAGCGATCCCACTTTAATGAGTGAAATTCGGAAGTATGGTGAGTTTAATACCAACGCCTGTTTGCAATGTGGTAGTTGCACAGTTATCTGTGATTTATCAACTGGTTCAACTTCATTTCCTCGAAGGACAATTCAATATGTTTTAATGGGTCTAAGAAAACTTTTAAACAGCAGTCTTGAACCGTGGTTATGCTACTATTGTGGCGATTGTTCTACGATATGTCCTAGAGAAGTGAAGCCTGGTGAAGCTATGATGATATTTTGGCGGTACTCTATCACTGATAACAAAGGAGATCAATTATGCAATCCGAATCAGTAATTGTTCCGGACCATACCTGGCTTGCTGAGGTAGGAAAAAGTAGTGGTGAAAATGCTTCGGACTGTTATCAGTGTTTGAAATGTTCCAGTGGATGTCCCGTTACCTTCGCTATGGATTACCTGCCACACCAGATAATCCATATGATTCGGATGGGGCTGAAAGACGAAGTGTTAAAGAGCTCTTCTATATGGTTGTGTACTTCTTGTGAAACCTGTACCACCCGATGTCCTAACAACATTGACATTGCCAAGATTATGGATGCTATGAGAATGACTTCGATTAAATCTGGTTTGAAGGTGGGAGAAAAGCGGGTACCCATTTTTCATAATACCTTTCTATCATCTATTAAGAGTAAAGGAAAAGTGTATGAATTGGGGATGATTGGCAAGTATACCCTGAAAAGTGGAGATGCTGTTTCAAAACTAAAAAGTGGTTCTCTCTTTGACGAAGCAAAATTGGGATGGCAAATGTTCAAGAAAGGAAAACTAAAACTCTTCCCCAAAAAGATAAAAGGAAGAAAAGAGATAAAGAGGTTATTTAAAAAAACAGGAGAAGAGGCGTGAAGGTTTCCTATTATCCCGGATGTTCTCTGCATAGTACTGCACTTGAGTATGATGAATCCACACAGGAAGTCTGTCAGATACTTGATATCGATCTGAACGAACTTAATGACTGGAACTGTTGCGGTGCCAGCTCTGCCCATAGTACCGATGAAATTTTAGCCATAGAACTTCCTCTCCGCAACCTTGTCACAGCAGAGGAAGCTGGTATGGATCTTGTAGTTCCTTGTGCCGCCTGCTTCCAAAGGCTTAAAGTTGCAGAGAAACATATTATAGAAGAGAAGGAACCCGCTATTGAAACTTCCTACCAGGGGAAGGTTCCTGTTAAGCATCTCCTTGATTTTTTCAGTGAAGAAGAAAACCTCAAGGTAATTAAAGAGAAGGTTAAAAAACCTTTAAGTGGTCTTAAGGCTGTTTGTTACTATGGGTGCCTTATAGTGCGACCGCCTGAGATTACTGATGCAATAGACCACGAAAATCCTCAGGCTATGGATGAGCTATTAACCCTATTAGGTGCAGAGACTTATCCCTGGTCATACAAAACGGATTGTTGTGGCGGGGGCCTGTTGCTGTCCCGCACTGACATCATAATCCAACTCTCAGGAAAATTGCTCCAAATGGCGGAAGAATCAGGAGCGAATTGTATAGTGACTGCATGCCCAGTCTGTCAAGTTAATTTAGATACAAGACAGGCTGAAATCTCGAAGAATTTGGGGAAAGAAGTTCACTTTCCAGTCTTTTATTTTACAGAGCTTCTGGGATTGGCTCTGGGCAGTGAAGAAGTAGGGCAATGGTTGGAAAGGCACATTGCCGATCCAAGTGATCTGCTGAAATCAAAAAACCTTCTATGAGAAAGAAGGAAAAAGCAGAGATGAAGGAAATTGAATAAGGAGGATATCTCAGAAAATGTCGCTTAATCTGGAGGATAGAAAAAAGATTGGTTCTGCACTGGTTGTAGGTGGTGGAATCGGTGGAATGCAGGCGGCACTGGATTTAGCCGAATCCGGTATCAAGGTTTATATGGTTGACAATAAATCTTCTATCGGTGGAGTAATGTCTCAACTTGACAAGACATTTCCTACCAACGATTGTGCAATGTGCACGATGGCACCAAGGCTTGTTGAAATTGGCAGACACAAGGACATTGAAAAAATCACATTAAGCGAAGTAGAAAGCATTACTGGACAGCCAGGGAATTTTACTGTAAAAATAAAGAAACAACCACGCTACGTGGACGAAGAAAAGTGTACTGGATGTGGCGCCTGTGTTTCGAATTGTCCAACCAGAAATACAGTTCAACTGCAGGAAAGAGAAGTAATTACTCTTGAACCTCAATATGAGGAAACGGTAATCAATATTTTGCAGAAGCATAAAGACAGAAAAGGTCCCTTAATGCCGATTCTTCAAGATGTAAATGAGGTATATAATTATTTTCCAGAAAAAATTCTCAAATATATATCGCAAGAAACCGGTTATCCATTAACACATATCAACCGAATTGCCACATTTTACAGCGCATTCAGCTTAAAACCCATTGGCAAACACGTAATAAATGTATGTATGGGAACTGCCTGTTATGTGCGGGGAGCTGAACTATTACTCGAAAAATTTGTCGATGTATTGGGAGTTGGCATAGATGAAACAACTGAAGATATGTTATTCACTCTAAAATCAGTCAGATGTATCGGTTGTTGTGGGCTTGCGCCTGTTGCGACTATAGGTGATGATGTGTACGGGAAACTTCAATCCAAGGATATTCCAGATATAATAGCAAAGTATCAGAAGAAGGAGCAATAAAATGCCCAAGTTGACGATCGAAGAATTAAGAAAGAAAAGAGAATCTTCAAAAAAAAGTATCTACTTAAGAGAAGGGAAATTCAGGGGAAAGGTAACTGTTCATATGGGTACCTGCGGTATTGCTGCAGGAGCCAGAGAAATTATGAACACTTTCTTGGATGAATTCGATAACAAGGATATAATCGATATAATGCTTACATCTTCTGGTTGTGCCGGGTTGTGTTCTGAAGAACCAATGGTTACAGTAGAAATGGAGGATTCCGCCCCTGTAAAGTATGGGAAACTTACCCCGGATAAGACCAAAAAAATATTTAACGATCATATAATCACAGGAAATATAGTTGAAGAATTCGTATTAGGTATTGGTTCTGAGAGGGTAGGTTAATGGTTGAAAAAAGGCGCATAGAATTAATGTTATGCGCAGGAACGGGCTGTGTTGCTGGCGGTGCGTTCCAAATTATAGAAGGACTAGAAAAGGAGATAGCTGCTCGCGGACTTGAAAAGGAAGTTTCTGTAGTACAAACTGGTTGTAATGGTTTTTGCGGTCAAGGTCCGCTCATGGTTGTTATACCCGATAATATATTCTACGGTTGGCTCACTCTGGATGATATACCCCATCTTGTCGAAGAACACTTTCTCAAAGGTAGGCCCATAGAGAAACTAATGTTTACACCGCCGGAAGAAAAAGAAGTGCTCCCGATGCTTTCGGATATACCCTTCTTCAAAAAACAGCTTTTGGTTGTTCTGAGGAATAAAGGAATTATTGATCCTGAAAAAATTGACGATTACATCGCAAGAGACGGCTACGTTGCAATTGAAAAAGTTCTAACCTCAATGTCACCTGACGAAGTTATTGAAGAAGTGAAAATATCCGGGCTACGTGGTCGAGGTGGTGCTGGTTTTCCAACAGGGGTGAAATGGAAAATCGCAAGTCAACAGAAAAAGACGCCTAAATACTTGATAGCAAACTGTGATGAAGGTGACCCGGGTGCGTATATGGACAGAAGTTTGATTGAGTCTGATCCTCATGCTGTTATTGAAGGTATGTTTATTGCTGGATATGCAATCGGTTCATCAGAAGCATTCATTTATATGAGAACAGAGTATCAACTTGCTGTAGATCGGATGAAAACTGCTATTTCCCAAGCTAGAGAATACGGGCTTCTAGGTAAAGATATTTTAGGCTCCGGTTTTGATTTTGATATTGAGATAAGAGAAGGTTCGGGTGCTTTTGTATGTGGAGAAGAAACTTCACTGATTCATTCGATCGAGGGAGATATACCCGAACCCAGACAGCGTCCGCCTTTCCCAGCGCAGGAAGGCCTCTGGGGATGTCCGACAGTTATAAATAACGTGGAGACACTGGCGAATGTGCCTGTGATAATTACCAGGGGTGCAGACTGGTATTCGGGGATAGGTACAGAGACATCCAAAGGAACTAAAATATTCTCACTCGTCGGGAAGATAAATAATACCGGGCTTATTGAAGTACCCATGGGAATAAATCTCCGTGATGTAATCTATGATATCGGCGGCGGAATCCCGGATGGAAAAGAATTTAAAGCAGTACAAACTGGAGGTCCATCTGGAGGTTGCATACCAGCAGACCTTTTAGATGCTCCCATAGATTTTGAATCATTGCAAAAAGCGGGTTCAATGATGGGCTCCGGCGGCATGATCGTCATGGATGAAGATACATGTGTGGTTGATGTATCCAAATTCTTTATCCAGTTTACAAATGATGAGTCCTGCGGGAAATGCGTAGCCTGCCGTGATGGAAGTGAAGCATTGCTTGAAGTGCTCACTCGAATAACGAATGGTGAAGGCCGTGAAGGTGATGTGGAATTTCTAGAAGAACTGGGAGAAACTATTAAAGATGCCTCCATGTGCGGGCTCGGCCAGACGTTACCTAATCCCGTCCTTTCAACATTGAGATATTTCAGGGATGAATATGAAGCGCATATTAAAGAGAAAAGATGTCCCGCACTCGTCTGCAGAAACTTGATTCAGTATTATATTGATCCTGATAAATGTATTGGCTGCCTTAAATGTCTAAAAAATTGTCCCGCTAACGCTATTCTTGGTGAATTAAAATATGTGCACATTATAGACCAAGACAAATGTACAAAATGCGGACAGTGCCTGGAAGAGTGTCCTCCAAAGGTTTCTGCCGTAATAAAAGTTACCGGCAACGATATGGATGATCTCAAACAGCTATCAGAGATTATTCCTGTTCCGAAAAAGAAAAAGAAGAAAAAAACAGAATAGAATGGATTTTAGAAATATGAAATTTTATAACAATTTCCTGTTTAAAAATATAATCAAAAACAGGGGGTCGGTGTGATAGAGCTGACTATCAATGGCAATAAAGCTGAGTTTGAAGAAGGCAAAACACTGCTAGAATGTATTGAGAGTGCTGGGATAAAGATACTAACACTATGTCATCACAAAGCGCTTACTCCTTACGGTGCCTGCAGGTTATGTCTTGTTGAGATTGAACAGGAAGGAAGAGCCCCCTCTATCCAGGCATCCTGTTCCTATCCGGCATTGAACGGTCTTTCCATCAAAACCGATACGGATCGTGTAAAAGGAGCCCGAAAAATCGTTGCCGAGCTTCTTCTCGCACGATGCCCCGATTCTGAGAAGATCCAGAGAATTGCTTCCGAGCTGGGTGTTGTAGAACCCCGGATTGAGAAGAAATATGACGATTGTATTTATTGCGGGCTTTGTGAAAGAATTTGCCGGGAGAGAATGGGCAGAATGGCTGTCGGCTTCTCCGGGAGAGGATCGAAGAAGAAAGTTGAGCCGCCATTTAGTAAGTATAACGAAATGTGTTGGACCTGTGGTGCCTGTGATTTTATCTGCCCCGTCGGGAAAAAAGTATCAGAGCTAACAAGTGAAAATGACCTCCTGCCCATTCCAAATCCCTATAATTTTGGTTTAGACGAAAAACCCGCTATACATATTCTTTATCCTCAAGCAATTCCCAATACTCCGTCAATTGATGAGGATAAATGCATTTACCTGAATTATGAACAATGTAAAATTTGTGAAGAGGTGTGCGAAGCAAAAGCAATTGACTATGACCAAAAGGAGGAAATGATAGATCTGGATGTAGGCGCAGTTATTTTGTCGCCGGGAGCTGATTTGTATGATCCAAAAATAGATGGAGAATTCGGGTATAAGCGATATCCGAATGTGATTACATCAATAGAATTTGAAAGGATATTAAACGCGTCAGGACCGTACTTTGGTCATGTTTTAAGACCATTTGACAAAAAAGTACCCAAAAGAATAGCATTTATTCAGTGTGTTGGATCTCGTGATCAAGAACACGATTATTGCTCCTCTGTATGCTGCATGTATGCCACAAAGGAAGCAATAATAGCAAAAGAGCATATAAGCGAAGGCGTGGAGACTGACATTTTTTTCATGGACGTTCGAGCCTTCAGCAAGGGTTTCGATGAATATTACAAACGGGCTCAATCACAAGGTGTGAACTACATTCGTTGTCGTGTGCCTGTTGTGAAGGAAATTCCGGAGACTAAAAATCTATTAATACAATATCTGTCTGAAGATGACCGGAAGGTGGAAAATGAATACGATTTGGTTGTTTTATCAATCGGACTAACACCACCAAAAACAGCGGAGCAAATTGCCGAGCAATTTGATATAGAATTAAACGAATTTGACTTTTGCAAAACGTCCGTCTTCCATCCAACCGAATCCACACGTGATGGGATTTTTGTAGCCGGTCCCTTTACGGAACCGAAAGATATTCCCGAAACTGTCATGCAGGCATCGGGGGCAGCTTCTAACATTTTATCTCTGCTGAAAGATGTTAGGGGTAGCCTGATCGTTCCCAAAGAATATCCACCGGAGATAGACGTACAGGGACAGGAACCGAGAATTGGCGTATTTGTTTGCCATTGCGGAACTAATATTGCGGGGGTAGTGAACGTTCCAGATGTTGTTGAGTATGCAAAGACATTACCCAATGTTGTATATGCAGAGAATAATTTGTACACCTGTTCAAATGACACCCAGGAGGTGATAAAAGAGAAAATAATAGAGCATAACTTGAATCGTGTGGTGGTTGCCTCTTGTACACCAAGAACCCACGAACCTCTTTTTAGAAATACGCTTCGAGAGATTGGGCTCAACCCGTATCTCTTTGAGATGGCAAATATCAGGGATCAATGCTCGTGGGTTCATATGCACGAACCTGAAAAAGCTACAGAAAAATCAAAAGATCTGGTAAGAATGGCAATTGCCAAAGTGAAATTATTGGATCCGTTGCAGAAAAGATCTCTTGAAATAAATAAATCCGCTCTCGTTATCGGCGGTGGACTTGCTGGAATGACATCCGCTGTTGAACTGGAAAAACAAGGATTTGATGTTTATCTTATCGAAAAAGAAAAACAACTCGGTGGTAATCTGAATCGCATTCATTATTTGCTGAACAGAGAAAAACCACTTGATGAATTAAGTTCTATTGTTAAAAAAGTGAATTCTGACAATAAAATCCATCTGTTCACTGATGCAAAAATAGAAAGTCTTGAAGGCTCAATCGGGAATTTCACCACAAAAGTCTCAGTAAATGGCAGTTCGAAGGAAATTGAACATGGAATCGTGATTGTCGCAACCGGTGCAAGCGAATATCAGCCGAAGGAGTACCTGTATGGTGAGGATAAAAGCGTCATAACGCAACTTGAGCTTGAAAAACGCTTGTCAAAAAATGGTGACTGGCTGACGAACACCGGAAAGCAACCACCCAAAACGATTGTCATGATTCAGTGCGTTGGTTCACGCAACGATGACAGACCTTATTGCTCCAGAGTCTGTTGCACCGAATCAATAAAAAATGCGTTGAAAATCAAAGAGCAGTCGCCCGAAACGAACGTTTACATACTTTACAGAGACATAAGAACTTACGGATTTAGAGAAAGTTATTACTCGCAGGCAAGAAATAAAGATGTGATATTCATGCGCTACGAAGAAAAAGAGGAGCCGAAAGTTTCAAGAAATGGCAATGGGTTACAAGTTGAGGTTTTTGATCAGTCGTTGAAATTGCCCATTGAAATATCAGCAGATATGGTAGTCTTGTCAGCGGGAATTGTTCCCAGCAAGGATAATGATTCAATTGCTCAATTCTTGAAAGTTCCACTGGACAGCAACGGATTTTTCCTTGAAGCACACATGAAGTTGCGCCCGGTTGATTTTGCCACGGATGGTGTATTTTTATGCGGTATGGCACATTCAGCAAAATCAATTGAAGAAAGTATAATTCAGGCTCAGGCAGCTGCTTCAAGAGCAGCTACTATACTTTCAAAAGACAGTATAGAGCTGGAAGCGAACATTTCTCAAGTAGTAGATGAAAATTGCGATGGTTGTGCATACTGTATTGAGCCCTGTCCTTATAATGCAATAACGTTGATTGAATATATGAGAAATGGTGCGGTAAAAAAGACAGTGGAAGTTAACGAATCTGCCTGTAAAGGTTGTGGAGGATGTCAGGGCACGTGTCCTAAGAAAGGAATATTGGTAAGAGGATTTCAGTTGGATCAAATTGGTGCTCAAGTAAACGCAGCATTAGGAGTAGTCTGATGCAAGATGAATTTGAACCTAAAATAATTGCTTTTTGCTGCAACTGGTGTTCTTATGCGGGGGCGGATCTTGCCGGTGTCTCGAGATTACAGTATCCCCCCAACGTCAGGATAATAAGGGTTATGTGCTCAAGTATGGTACATCCGAATCTTGTAATCGATGCACTTACTAACGGTGCAGATGGGGTAATAATTTGTGGCTGTCACATTGGTGATTGTCACTACATAGATGGGAATGTGAAGACAGAGAATAGGGCTGATGCAATAACCCTTATGCTCGAAGATTTCGGTATAGAAGAAGAACGTTTCAGGCTTGAGTGGATTTCTGCTTCAGAAGGACCCAAATTCGCACAAGTAATGACCGAAATGGTTGATACTGTGAAGGAACTTGGACCAAGTCCGTATAGTTAGTGAAAAATTAATTTTGTTTGTGTAATTTGATTTGAGGACTCTAAATTCGTGATGCACCAAAGAGGTATCAAAATTGGATAGTTTTAAAATAATTGATGGTAAAAAATTTATGTGGGATGGTGAGGATTATGAATCAGAATCCGCTGCCAAAGAAAATGCTTCAAAGTACAGTAAAGACGGTTTCGAGACGAAACTCATAGAGGAGGGTGGAAAATCCTCTGTGTTTACAAGACGGGTTGTCACTGAAGTTGTAGTTGAAGGTGAACCTGTATAATGAAAAATAAACAAAATTTAACACTATAATAAGGAGATGAATATGGTAAAAGTAGCAGAAGAATGGCTTAACATTTGTGGTGGATGCGAAGTATCCATTCTTGACTTAGGAGAGAAGCTTCTCGATTTGCTTCCGTCTCTTGAATTCGTCCACATGCCGGTGTTGATGGATCATAAGTACTTCGGCCAGATAGGCGAAAAAAGTGAGCTTGAGATCCCCGAAGCCGACGTGGGGATGATTTCCGGCGGGATAAGAAACGAGAAGGAGAGACATGTAACAGAAGAGATGCGAAAAAAGTGCAAAACTCTAATTGCACTTGGTTCATGTGCATGTTACGGAGGGATTCCGGCGCTTGCTAATATGTATAACGTGGACGATCTTTTAGAAAAGGTTTACAGGGATTCCATTACCACCGAGTCTGCTGACAATCCATCTGAAGATATCCCCCCTCTTACTGACAAGGTTTATGCCGTTGATGAAGTGGTTGATGTGGATCTCTATATCCCCGGTTGTCCGATTAATCCAGTTATTATCCTGGAAGCCTTGACCTGTCTTCTCGAGGGCAAGCCATTTGAACTTCCAGAAAGAAGTGTCTGTGATGATTGTCCAACGTTACGGAAAGAGAAGAGTGACGTCGGTTTGAAAAGACCCCTGCAGGATGCAGAGTTCACCCCTGGTGAGTATGATACGCTGAGATGTTTTAATGAACAGGGTATACTCTGTCTGGGGCCTGTCACGAAATCCGGCTGTGGTAAACAGTATGATGCAGAAGAACAGGTTGTACCGCGATGCGTCAAGGGTTTTATGCCTTGTCGTGGTTGTTTCGGTCCGATAAGAAAAGATGCCAAACCACTGGTTGATATGATGACAGCACTTTCAAGTGTAGGACTCGATGCAAAACTTATTGATGATAGACGGGCATTGTTTAACAGGTACATAGGCGCACAAAATCGCCTGAGACCTTTACCAACCAGGGTAAGGAGGTAATAGAAATGGGTAAAAAAATAGTCATACAACCAGTTTCAAGGATTGAAGGTCATGCTAAGATTATAATACAACTTGATGATACAGGTAATGTAGCTGATACCAAGGTAAATGTTGTTGAATTGAGAGGGTTTGAAAAATTCTGTATCGGCAGACCTGTAGAAGAACTCCCCAGGATTGTTACGAGTATCTGTGGAGTTTGTCCCTGGTCACATCATCTGGCGTCCGCTAAAGCAAATGATGCAGTATTTGGTGTAGAACCTCCACCAGCAGGGACAAAACTCCGTGATCTCTGTAACAGCATAGCATTCACTGAGGAACACATCCTACACTTTTTCTTTCTGGCTGGACCTGATTTCGTCATGGGACCTGACGCTGATTATTCCGTTCGGAACGTCATTGGTATTGCACAAACTCATCCTGAGATTGGACAAAAGGTGGTGCGTAACCGACATTTAGGCGCAGAAATACTCGAGATTGTTTCCGGTAAATCTATTCATCCGGTTACTGCTGTTCCTGGAGGATTCAGCAAGCCATTAACCAAGGCAGAAAGGGATAAGGTTCTTCCAATGGCAGAAGAGGTACTGGAGTTCGCTAAGTTCTCTATCGCCTTTGCTAAGGAGAGTATCTTCCCGAAATATTTGGATACGGTTAAAACACTTGGTGTTATCAATACAGGTTTCATGGGGACTGTTACCGACGACGGAACCCTGAACGTTTACGACGGCAAACTCAGACTCATGAAACCAGATGGATCTTACGAGGACTTCGCGTACGAACAGTACACCGATTACATTTCGGAAAGAATCCAGGACTGGTCATATCTGAAATTCCCGTATGCCAAATCCTGGGGTGATGGTTTTTCGATGGATATTGATGATCCAAAAGGAATCTACCGGACAAACGCACTGGCGAGGATCAACGTAGCGGATAAGATGGCAACACCGCTGGCACAGAAGGAATTTGAGGAATTCAGAGCGGCATTCGGTCGTCCAGCTCAATTGACTCTTCTGTATCACTGGGCAAGGTTAATTGAATTGTTGTACAATGCCGAACACGTTGTGGAACTCTTGAACGATCCGGAAATCACTAGCACCGAAACAAGGGTTCCTGTAACTCCTCGTGCTTCAAAAGGTATTGGTTGCACAGAAGCGCCGAGGGGCACGCTCATTCACGATTATGAAACGGATGAAAAGGGTCTGGTTACGAATGTTAACCTGATTGTTGGCACAACACACAACAATGCGCCTATCAATATGTCTGTGAACCAGGCAGCGAAAACTCTGATTAAAGATGGGAATTACGACCAGGGCATTTTGAATATGGTTGAAATGTCAATTCGGGCATATGATCCCTGTCTTTCCTGTGCCACTCACAACCTCGATGGTCGTATAGCAGTCTGCGTTGATATTGTGGATGCTGATGGGAATTTGAAAGATTCCTTCAAAAACTGATCACCAGAGTCTTTTAGAGTAGCTAAATAAGTGTGAAATCCCTTTTGAAGGGAATTGAAAAGGGGTATAAGCCTTGAACGGGCTATACCCTTTTTTATACACTTACACTAAAATATGTCGAACTATTGGAACAGTGAAACATTGGTATTAGGATGTGGCAACATTCTTTTTGGGGATGACGGGTTTGGTCCGGAAGTAGTAGAGTATTTTCAAAAAAACTACAAGATCCCACCTCAAGTCTATGTTATGAATGTGGGTTCGAGTGTAAGAAAAATACTGTTTACTATTGTTTTAAGCGATAAGCGGCCAAAGAAGATTATAATTGTTGATGCCGTTGATGCGGGAAGATCCCCAGGCGAGATATTCGAACTTGACATATCTGATATTCCAGAAAAAAAGATTGACGATTTTTCCATGCATCAGCTACCCACTTCAAACCTTCTGAGGGAGTTAAAAAATATGTGTGGAGTTGATGTACGAATTATATCAATACAGGTAAAAAATATACCTGAGGAGGTTTCCCCCGGTTTATCAAAAATCATCACAGATTCCATCCCAGCCGCATGTGAGATGATACTAAATACCATAAAGTGATTAATACGGTTAGATTAGTATCATCGACAAAAAAATAATATGAAACCAATGGGTTTTGCATTGGCGATATATTTGGAACCCAAAAATAAGACCATCATAAAGTAGAGAAGAGAATAGAATCAAAATGTAGGATTTCCAAGGAAATCTCTTTTTTTCAACTGTTTTGAGCAATTATATTTATTGGTCACCCTGCCCTGTTATAAATTTGCTTTCACAGTAGGTCATCAGGAAAGGAGACTTGATCATCAAAGAAAGGATTGAAAATATGACACTCAAGGAAATCGTTAAAATTCTCAATGCTACAGTTTTAAACGGATCAGACATGCTAGATGTAGAGGTTCGAGCTGGTTGCGGATGCGATCTTATGAGCGACGTCTTAGCTTTCATCAAAGCGGACGCTATTTTATTAACAGGTCTAACAAATACTCAGGTCATCCGTACTGCTGAAGTTGCTGATATCAAAGCCATCTGCTTTGTCCGGGGAAAATCTCCATCTCAGGATGTGATTGACCTGGCACAGGAAAAAGAAATCCCTCTGATAAAGAGTTCATTACCGTTGTTTGAGGCTTGCGGGCGTTTATATCAAAATGGTTTACAAGGTTGTTCTGAAATTGAATAATAAACGACTATTTTAATGACTCAACAAAAAGAGATCACCAGAGTACAAGAATTAATCTATGAAATGAAAGTGGAACAGGTTATGGTGAAAGACGTCATAACCGTTGAACCAGACACCCCCATGAGTGACCTTCGCAGCCTGCTCCGTGACAAACGGATTTCTGGTGTTCCTGTTGTTGAAGGAGACCGTGTAGTAGGGTTGGTGAGCATTGAAGACTTCATCAAGACTCTGTCTGATGGAAATATGAATTGCCTGGTGAAGGACCAAATGACCAAAAACGTAAAAATAATATACAACACTGACCGTCTTGTTCACGCTGTTAGAGAATTCGATCGATGGGGATTTGGACGCTTTCCAGTTTTAGATCGCAAATCCCGAAAACTAGTTGGGATCATTACGAAAGGAAATATTATTCAGAGATTGCTCAATAAATTGGAGATTGACTATCACGCAGAGGAAACGCAGCGATTCCAAACCAGCCATTTTTTTGAAAGTATTATCACTGATAAAGCAAAACTCACACTTCAGTACGATATTATCGGAAAAGATTTTAACCGGGCTGGTGAAGCATCCAGCAATCTGAAAAAGTCATTAAAAACAATGGGAATCCCCCAGCAGATTATTCGTCGGGTGGCGATTGCCACCTATGAAGCTGAAATGAATGTGGTTATTTATGCAGATAGTGGTAGCCTTACCGTTCGGGTAACCCAAGAGTCTATCGTAGTTGAAGTCGTTGATTCAGGTCCAGGTATTGAAGATATTAACAAAGCATTGGAACCCGGGTTCTCAACAGCCGATGATTGGATTCGAGACCTCGGGTTTGGCGCTGGTATGGGGTTAAATAATATCCAAAAATGTGCTGACGAAATGAATCTGGAATCCACTGTCCAAAAAGGAACAGATCTGGAATTCATTGTAAATTTAAATGGAGAAGGAAAAGATGAAACTATATAAAGTTTTTAAGACCCTAAACCTTGAATTGAAAACTGATGATAAAGCTCTCACTCAGGAAGTTACGGGCGTATATGTCAGTGACCTTCTCAGTGATGTAATGGCTAATGCTAAAATTGGAAATTTATGGTTAACGCTTCAGGTACATCAGAATATCGTGGCTGTGGCATCCCTGAAAGAATTGTCTGGAGTACTTCTGGTAAACAACCGACAACCGGAGACAGAAACAATCAGGAAAGCTAACGAAGAAGGGATTCCCATCCTTGTTGCTGACCGGCCAGCATTTGAACTATCGGGGGAATTATTCAATCTTATGGATAAATAATGAGGATTATTCGTGCGGACTTACATATCCATACCTGCCTCTCACCTTGCGGTGAACTTGAGATGTCCCCACCGAGAATTGTGGAAGCAGCAATTAGAAAGAAAATTGATCTAATCGCTATTTGCGATCACAATTCTGCCGAAAATGTATCAGCTGTCATTGAAGCCTCTCAAGATACAAACCTGACAGTAATCCAAGGTATAGAAATAACGTCAAAAGAGGAGGTCCACATTATCGGGCTTTTCGATAGCCCGGAAGATGTCACTGCAGTTCAGGAATTAGTTTATTCCCAACTTGAGGGGAAAAATGATGAAAGAGTATTTGGCGAACAGGTTGTGGTAGATGCCGAGGGAAATATAATGAACTTCAACGAAAAGCTTTTAATCGGAGCAACAAATCTCTCAACAGATGATATTGTAAAAGCCATTCGTAATCAAAATGGACTAACCATCGCTGCCCACATCGACAGAGAAGGCTTTGGTATTATTGGTCAACTGGGATTTATTCCACCAGGGCTTGATCTCGATGCCCTGGAAGTTTCTTCAAAAATAAGCATGAATAATGTACGGAGGACTTTCCTTGAATATGAGGAATTTTCATTTCTCCAATCATCTGATGCTCATCGTTTAGACGACATTGGTAATGGAAGCACATCCCTTTCTATGGAGTCTGCTTCATTAGATGAATTGAAAATGGCTTTAAATGAAGAGCAGGGTCGAAGAATCTGTTATGAAACATAATTGGTGATTGGTGAACTGGTGAATGGTTAACTGGTGAGCGGTTAACTGGTGAGCGGTGAGTGGTAACTGGTAAACTGGTGAGCGGTGAACTGGTGAGCAGTACTCACCATTAACCAATAACCAGCTACCAATAACCAGTTACCAATAACCAACCAAGGAAATAAATGGAAGACCTATCGCTGCATATTTTGGATATTGTAGAGAATTGTATCCGAGCAGGTGCAAAAAATGTTGAGATTAGAATCAATGAAGACCTTAAGAAGGATCTTTTGGAGATCAAGATTCATGACGATGGGTGTGGCATGGATCAAACAACAATAGAAAAAGCCACTGACCCGTTCTTCACCACGAAATCTGTCCGGAAAGTGGGACTAGGACTATCCCTTATCAAACAAGCAGCCAGAAAGGCTGGAGGAGAATTATACCTATCTTCAAAACCTGGGAATGGAACCGAGGTAAAGGCTACTTTTCAACATAGCCACATAGACAGACAACCCCTTGGCGACATAGCCAAAACGCTAATGATCTTGATAATTGCCAATCCAGAGGTTCATTTCCGATATTTTCATTGGAAAAACGGCCGTGAGTACCAGGTGGATTCAAAACAGCTTACAGACGGATCTGCGGAGAGATCTAATACCTTTACAAAACAAATGGACTTAATAAGAAAAGGGGTAGAATCCATCCGGCGTGGTGAGGAGAAATAATAATTAGGAATCTTTAGACTCATATTTGTTTTCATCTACATTTTTCTCCCAATGACTCTGTTTTTATCCTCTTCTTCAAAATGTTTTGTTGACATTATTCCCCACTTTTTTCCAAATCAACTCCACTTCCTAAAAATGTCATCTTCCCAAAGGATTATATTTTTAGACTTCAGTAACAGTATCCTTTAGGATGTTATATATTTTTTAGAGAAGCGTAACCTTTAAGGTAGGTGGTTATACTTTGAAAATATAATCAGTGCAAATGCTTCCGCCTCTTGTCATCTTTATCATTATTTTCCTCTAACTCCATTTTTTCAATACGAGACATTTTCTCCTGTCTCTGTTGTACCAATTCAGCTTCTTCTCGTTTAGCTTCCTCTAAATGTTCGGGATGTTCATGTTCATACATATCTTCCGGCATAGTTCCCGTCAACCAGGAAGGATTCATAGGATAAACATGTGGATGAAAAACTGTAGAGTACAGGTGCCAGATAAATATCGCCAGAGTTGCCAGCCATGCTTCATAGAAATGAATAACTAATGCCACATCCAAAGCTCCTTTGGGGAGAAATTGAATCCACCAGTTGTCAAACCAGAGCAGGAAACCGGTGATAATCATAACTACTGTTCCCCAGACAAGCGCCCAGTATTCTGCTTTCTCAATATAACTGAATCGTCGAAACCGTGGACTTGTATTCCTGCGTCCGAGATTGAACATAATCCGTTGCCAGAACTGACGAAAATCTAGCATGTATGGCAACATATCCTTTAAATATTGTCTTCCTCTTTTAGTAGCAACAATAAAAACTGTATGCCACAATACTGTAAAGATAAACACACCTGCAGCAACACGGTGGATAATTCCCCTTAGTTCGAAACCCCGTTCCCAGCCAAAAAAGAGTCTTGCAACCCATCCATCACTATATCTAAGGGCAAAACCAGAAAGAACAAGAACAATAAAACTAACTGTTAAAAATGCATGTTGCCAGATTTCATGAGCACGCATCCTCCGGATTTGAGGTCTTTTCCTGAAAACCAATTGAATCTGTCTTGTGAGATCAATCAACCAGTGCAACACCATGGAACCAATAATCACTACAATTGCTATGATATATATGTTTGCCACAACATCTGCAGCAGTAGTTCTCAATCCCTCTCCGCCAACACCATGAATAGAGGATTGAGCCATTTTTTCTGAAATCCCTGGATGACAGTCTCCACAGGTCTCCTGAAGATTTTTTTCATGTATGGTAGATGTGGAATCCGAACTGGGTAAAATCCTATGTACTCCATGACAGGAGGCACAATTCGCCACTCGCATGTCTCCAGCTTTACTCTTAAGTCCATGATAACTATCAATGAATGTGGTTAACCGTCCTCCAGTTAAACCATATTTCACATTCAACACCGCTGACTCATGGCAGGGGGAACATGTTTGTTCTGCTACTTTAGATCTCGATACAGGTGAGCGGGGATCATCTGGCGAAATAATTCCATGTTCCCCATGACAATGGGTACAAACTGGTGCATCTGTTTCTCCTCTCGCCACAAGTTTACCGTGGATCCCCTCCCAGAAATCATTCTCTACCGATTTATGACATTTACCGCATGTCTTAGGAATATTGAAGTGGTTTATCGAAGACTCTCCTTCACCTGGTGATAATATTTTATGAGCGGATCCCCCCGTTGAATGACAGTCATTACAGGTTGCCGCTACATAAATGCCGCCTTTTGTCGCATTCCCATGGACACTGCTCTCATAGATTTCAATCGGGTGATCAATGAGGATATCGTACTTTTTTGTGATATCGAGATTTTCGTGACAATTTCCACAAGTAGATGGGAGATTAACTGGGTGAGTTTTGGATAATTTTACAGTCGAGGGCAGAATATCGTGGTCCCCATGACAATCCATACATTGAGGCATATCTTTACAGGTACCAATAGCAGCTCGACCGTGAGCCTGATATTCATCAGACGCTTCTTCATGACAGGCACGACATCCTTTACATCCAACGGTAAAACCTATATCCTCTTTATGAGGAGTGGTATCTTTATCCTGATGACAATTCAGGCACTCAAGTTCACTGTGAATAGAGTGCGAAAGATCCTGCTCAAAATCGGTTTCATGTTCACTTGTTTCGTGACAATCAATACAGGCGTCACTGTCAATATATTCAAAATCATCATCCTGTGAAAAGATAGTATTCAGCAAACCAACAGCTAATATCACCATATAAAAGGTTAAGATATTACTTCTCATTTTTTATATCCTCTTTTATTTTATTGCAATGTTCAAAAGTTTGATTTTTAAGAAAAATTTTCATATCGGCAAATGGGGAAAGATTACTGTAAATGGAACAGTGTCTGCAATCCTTGTCTCTACATACTTCACCCCTGTTTGAAACAATCCAGCAGGGTTCATACATATTTGTATATGCATCACAATTTTCTCTATCTTCAAGACTGCAATTAATAATATCCCAACACGGAATCAGTGATAATAGTATTTTTATACTGGCAATATTCAGGCCACGCTCTTCGATCATCATACGAATAAAACGCAATCGCTCAATATCATTTCTCGAATACATTCGCCTTTTAGATTTAGTGCGCCGGGGAAGAATCAATCCTGAATTCTCATACATTCTCAGTGTGTGTACTGAAACATTGATCATATCCGCAGCAACACTGATCGTGAATACAGGCCTGTTATCATCATTCAGGTTTTTCTGAATATTCCTTGTCATTTTACTGTTATACGTATAGTTAAATATAAGAACTAATCTATATTATTAAATATAGATATTTTATAGGGGATAATATAATATTGGATGAATCATTTATTTCAAACAGGATCTGGCTGGTATTCTAAGAGAAACGACAAAGATTCTATGGCTTGGATTTGTTTAAATTAACAACATACTCCCGAAGGTTTCACGTATGTTCATAATATAACTTTTTTATGTTTGAGTTAATTCCTTTATCCGGGTTTCAAATTTTGTACTGAAGATCAAAATCATAAAAACGTGCCAACAATAATTAGAGTCAACAGTACGATTCCTACAAACAGAAATGAATAACCGACAATAATAAAAAGACGGCGTTTCCATGTTTTTTGGGGTTTTGTAAGAAGACTTTGGTAATCCTCTGAAGAAATGATTTCTTTTTGCAAGGAACGTTCGTGTTCAAATTTTTCCTCGGTAAGATGCCCTGAAAAAATCACATCATCCATGGGGAAGGCTCCCGGACGTAAATGGGTATTAAAAAAGTGTACCATAAAGATAAATGCTGTGGCCAGCAGTGCTTCTTCTGAATGGATAATGTGGGCAGCGTTAATCAGCCATCCCGGGAAAATCCGTGTAAATATTTCAGGGAACCAGAGTGTTAGTCCGGTCAGTCCGATTGCGAACATTCCCCAAAAGACGGCGAAATAGTCAAACTTTTCCCAGTACGTCCAGCGGTTCCACTTTGGTTCATTCTTTCGAGCACCAAGGAAATAGGCAATGTGGTTGAAGAAATCCTTAAAATCCTGCCAGTTCGGTACGAGACTGTCCGGTCCCCAAAACAAACCTTTCTGCTTCTTTCCGATTGCTTTGTACACCAACATGCCAAGGTGAATAATAAATACCGCCGCCATCAATAACGCGGCAGTTCTATGGGCAAGCGCCGCTGCTCTGAAACCGATAACATTGTGTACCAGCCAGTTCGCCATTACAGAGTGACTGTATTTTAACGGCAGTCCGGTTCCGGCAAGCGTTAAGAACGCTCCTGCCATACCAATATGCAGTAATCGACTCGTTCGCGTAAAGCGTTTTACACGTTTGGTGGACTTTGTCGGGCGATGGAATGGTCCCTCAATGATTCGCTTGATCAGCAATCTTATCAGCCAAAGGATGGTATGTCCCCCGAAAACTGATAATGTCCCGATCAACAACCAAATCATAAATACATGGATACCGTGCAAAATCGGATTTTGCTCTTCCATCATTGGAGTATAATGTTCCAAATACTGCACAAAATTCAAATTCACTTCTTCATGGCACTGACTACAGGTTTCGATGATATGTTCTTTACTAATCGTAGATTCGGGATGATCGCTCGGTAAAATAGAGTGATTTTCATGGCAGGAAACACAGGTCGCAAATTCCTCTCCCTGATATCCAAGTTGGTAGTTTTGTCCGTGATAAGAGCTATAATATCCTTCCAGAACATGCGGATTCAGTTGAAAGCGCATCGTCACTTCACGGT